>JAUZQM010000001.1 GCA_030950985.1 Mariprofundaceae bacterium
GGAGTACCTAAAAATAGATAATTCTCAAGAAGGACTGTTCGAAAAATTTAACACCCTTAAAGAGGTTGGATTGGCATGGTTTGAAAAAGAAGCTTTAAATACTTTTACGCTCAAAAAATGTCCTTCTAAATCTAAGGATGAAATGATACAACAAGTTCTTGGAAAGAGTCCAAATGATGTATCTAGGAAGCTTGAAGGAAAAGAATATTATATTGCAAATGCAATGGTGTACTTATCTATCTTTCGTGAGCTTCTTACAGATGATTTCATACAAAGGTTTTCTCCAAGTAACCAGCTAGATAAACTAACGATATATAACTACCACAGGTTATTTCAAAGTGCCCTTTTAGACTCCTTAGTGTTGCTCAATAAATTTTGTATACACATACAAAAAATTGAAGCTCCTTATGGTTGTGGTAAAAACCCAAATCAGCATACACTTACACTATATCAATCATTAAGGCAGTCGATATACGGACAGTCTTCGTATCACTCTTTTATAGAAGTAGAACCAGACCTTTCAATATCTATTATTCGACAGCTATTAGAGATTAGGGTGCGTAGGGCTTTTGGTGTGTTAGCAGTCTATTCTTCAGATAAGAACTCTTTTGAACCTCTTTCAATGAGTAAAATTTTTGATGTTTTAAAGCCCTTTGAATCGAATATTGATGTATCTATGCCGCTTTCTTGCCTAGTCAGGGTTTATGGGTGGTCAAATATTTTTCTACATAGTGGGCAAAAAGAGTATTCATGGAATCATATTTTTGTAACAAACTATTTGAAAGAATTTTCACTTGGAAAACCGTCTAATGAGAAAGGTTGGAGCGTTCATTCAGGGATATCAATGGATAAAAGTACATTTGAACAAATACATGTAAATTTAGAAAAAATCATCCCTGAAAACTCCCAAATAGTTACCTGTAAACCAGAGGCATATATATCAAATGCATAACAAAAGCATAGAGAGGGACTTCGCTTCGCTTGCCCCTCATGCAGAGCGTTAGAAGTAATGAGGTCATACAAATACTGTGGAAAATAAATCAGCAAAATATGCTTTTTGGGGTGTTATCCTTGCCGCGTTAATAAGTGGTGGAATTGGTCTATATATTTACTCAGATGGAAAGTCAGAGAGTAAAAAAACACAGGAACTAGAGGTTAATGCAAATAAATCAAAAGATACTGCAAACCTTACGATTTCAAATGTCTATCTTTCACCAATAAATACTAAAATTGATTCTGTTTTCTTTGCGGAAATATCAAATAAATCATTGAATCCTGCAAAGGATTTAAGCATAAAAATAAATTTTGGTGAAGCATCTGTATCGCAGTGTGAAGTTTCACCAATTAATTATTTGAGTAAAAATCATAAGTTTAAAAACAGCATCGTGTCTTTTCGTGTGAACCAGCTAAAAAGAAAAGACAGTTTCTATATTTATTGCTTTATTTCACATCCAGTATTTAAGTCAATATTAATCACAGGGTCTAACCTATTTAGTAATGAAGAATTCACTTACGAAAATTATAAACCAAATCAAGTTAATACTTCCTCTGGTTTCGAAAACTTTTTTAAAGTTATCGCAAGCATTGTAGGGGTGATTTTTATAGGTTATTTTGTGATTGTTGTTATCTCTGTATTAAATAGAAAGTTGAAGATATAAATGAATAAAACTTCTAACAAAAGCATCGAGAGGGACTTCCGCTTCGCTCCAGCCCCTCATGCAAGCCGTTATACACAATACAAATTAAGGAAAATATAGTGCTGAAAACATTAATTCTTATTGCCATGCTGTTCACCGCAGGCTGTGCATCGACCAAAACATATACTCCTCCTCAGACAGTTGGCGAATTACGCAGTTTATATACACAGCTCGGCAGGGTTTCAGCAATCACACACAATATTCTTGTGGCAAACACTCCAATTTGCTCAAAACTCAAAACATACTATGGCTTCATACCTATGTCTCTGAAAGAGCAGGGTAACGAAGAGCAAAAAAAACTTGCAATCAAGGCTTTTAATCTAAAAAAACAGCCTACTGTTACTTATGTAGACCCCAAGCGTGCTGCGGATAAAGCGGGTCTGCGTGTGGGCGATGCTATAATTTCTGCAAACGACAATCGCTGGTCTGATACCAAGTCACCAGATGAATTCACAAAGCTATTAAATGAGGCGCAACACTCACCGCATTTGCGTCTTGGCATACTACGTGGCAAAAACAAACAAGTATTAAACCTCATAGCTGACAAGGCATGCGATTATAGTTTTATTTTGAGCGATACAACTGAACACATGGCAATAGCACGCAACAAAGAAATCATTGTGGATTTGGGAGCAGCAAAACTGCTCAAACGAGATGACGAACTTGCATTTTTTATCTCTCATGAATTGGCACACATTCTTTTGGGTCACACATTACCGGAGAGAAAAAAAGAACTTGATGACTACAAAATGCGCAATATTATAGAAAAAGATGCGGATGCACTTGGAATCCGCTTGATGATTCGTGCTGGTTATGATCCCGAAGGAGCTGAAACAGCACTTAAAAGTACCGATTTAATAGATAGTGGACCAGTTACAAATTTTTTTAATTATCATGGGTCATACATGTCCGTTGATGAGCGCATTCAATATTTGAGAGAAGTTGTTAATCAATAATGTATAACGAATAAGGATAGATCGTGAGAGCGAAGCGAACCACGATCTGAACCGTTTGTTGGACAAGCCCGGTTGGTGTAACAATTTCCTTGAAAATATCTTTTTGGGTTTTACTTCCCCTCAAGCCCTGTGTTCTATCGAAAGGGTCAAAATGAAGAGATGAGCGTTCGGATCGAACTTGCAGATCAACTGTAGCACCTGAATCAACCGCTTGCTGTTGGGGTGCAGGAATCCAAAATTACGCGCCCGCCTGAATCCTTTCGGCAGCACATGCTGAAGAAGCAGTCATAAGAATGCTTCTCCTGTGACGGTTTTGAATTCTAACTGCTTCGTTTTGCTGTTTTGATAACGGAATGTCACGTTGCCATTTTCACAGGCGATAATATCCTTTTCCTGAATCACGCCACGATAAAGGTAGCGCCCAAG
>JAUZQM010000010.1 GCA_030950985.1 Mariprofundaceae bacterium
AAGCGTTACCACGATTTTTTCTTATCTTTGCGTAGCAACTTTAAAAATAACGTACTAGAACAAATACCAACCCCTCCAGCAAAGACCATTAATCCACCCAGAAAAATACCATAGACTTCTCCAATGCCTTTTGCACCATGACCACCCATGCCAATATTAAGGCTCACAAAAAGAGAAAAACCAATGACAAAAGTGACAATACACACGCGACGCATATTGATATATTTTTTCTCAAACTTCTTTTCCTTCTCGCTTAATACTTTAGCCATAAAATCCCTCTTTTTAGAAATAAGATAAATCGTTGGTCAATCACTCATGCTATAGTAATTCAAGTCTGAAAGTATCGTCATGCCCGAAAAAAGAAATCGGGCATGACCTTCTTTTAGCTCACGCCAATACCTTCTCGCCATGCCAAGACCAAACGAAATTGTTCATTGGTTAAGTCCACTGATAAATCTGCTTTAAGTTCAGATAAGGAAGCATACGGATCAGCATCATCTAATTCTTCCATTATTTGCTCAAAATCTGGAATAATTTTAGAGACATCAACCTGCATGGCAGCGCGTACCAAGGCAATAAAGTGATTCACGATATTCTTTTCAGGCAGACCTTGTTGTTCTGCAATATCTTTCGCTGTCATACCTTTTTTATACAAATTCCATGTATGACCTTGGGCATCAGTCGGTGCAGGTCCTTTGGCTAATAGTTTGGGGAAACCACCTGTTTCACTAAGCTTCCCACTGGAGCGTGCTGAAGTATGCTTATTGACCAAAGCAACAATCACATCTCCATAAGCTTCCAGCTTGTGCTGTCCAATACCACTTATTTTTTTCAATGATTTCAATTCAATGGACTCGGTAAACTGACTGATTTCAGTCAATGCGACATCACTCAATATCACATGCGTTGCCATACCTTCTTTTTCAGCCAAACCTTCACGCAAAGTGACCAACTTCTTAAACAAGGCTTCATCACGCCCTTGAGAAAAGCGACGAAGTTTACGTTTGATACCCGGTTGATAGCGGGCTAATACAGCATCCCCACCTTTCAGAAGAAGTTTACCTTTTTTCGTAACCACTAAGGCTGCGCGACGAGAAACATCTTGTTGAAAATAACCTTGATGCACCAGTTGACGCAAAATGGATGTCCATTCATCGCCATTGATATCCGCACCTTGACCATGTGATTTCACTTTTTCATGTTTATGACTTAAAATCCTTGCGTTTTTTGAGCCACGTAAGACATCAATGATGTAACCAACACCAAAATCACCCTTGGTTTCTTGCACACAGCGAATGGTCAACTGTGCTAATTCTGTACCATCATAGGTTTCAGGTGGATCCATACACACATCACAGTTGCCGCAATCTTCGTCTAAGTTTTCGCCAAAATATCCCAGCAACACCCGACGACGACAGGTTAACGCTTCAGATAAAGCCACCATACTGTTTAATTTATGCACTTCGACACGACGTTGATCAATATTCTCAACATTTTCAATCAAACGACGCACCAAGTTCACATCACCTGATCCATATAACAATAAGGCTTCTGATTCTTGACCATCACGCCCTGCACGGCCTGTTTCTTGGTAATAGGATTCAATCGATTTTGGTAAATCATGATGAATGACAAAACGTACATTCGGTTTATCCACGCCCATACCAAAGGCAATGGTAGCCACAATCACTTTCACACGATCACGTAAAAAATCATCCTGAACTTTTTCACGAGAACGCCCTGGCATCCCTGCATGATATGCCGCAGCACGAATACCATGACGTTGAAGATTCACTGCCATGTCTTCCACACGTTTGCGGGACAAGCAGTAAATAATACCACAACAATCTTTCCAATCTTCTAAAAATTGTAACACCTGTGTTAACGGTTGGCGTTTTTCCGAGACCAAATAACGAATATTCGGCCGATCAAAACTAGAGACAAAACGCTTGGCTTTCTGCAAGCTTAAACGATCCGCAATATCTTCACGCGTATGTTCATCAGCAGTGGCAGTCAGTGCAATCATCGGTACATCAGGAAAGACTTCACGCAATTCACCTAAACGCACGTATTCAGGGCGGAAATCATGACCCCATTGCGATACACAATGCGCTTCATCCACTGCAAATATGCACACTTTTACTTTTTCTAAACGTTTTTGAAATGTTTTGGTGAGCAAGCGTTCGGGAGCAACATATAATAAATCCAACTCACCTTTTTCAAAGCGTTCCAACACACTTTTAGATTCTGCGGCTTTCAATGATGAGTTATAATATGCTGCACTTACACCACAACGAGTTAGCGCATCGACTTGGTCTTTCATCAAAGAAATAAGTGGGGATATCACAATCCCTGTGCCTTCTCTCATCATCGCAGGAATTTGATAACACAAGGACTTACCACCACCCGTTGGCATCAATACAAATGCATCTTTTCCATCCAAAATACTGCAAATAATCTCTTCTTGCATCGGACGAAATTCATCATAACCAAAGGTGTCTTTCAGCACTTTACGTGCTTGTTCTTTTACTTTTTTAGTAGCCATATTTATTCATGTCAACATAAATAACTGACGATAGCAAGTGTAAAATAAAAGCACAAAGCCCTTCACGATATGTTATTCCGTAAACCAGCCTTGCTCACGAAATGATAACACCTCAGTGCCTGCCACAAGAAAATGATCCAAAACTTTTATATCCAACGGTTCACATGCCGCATGCAATACTTGCGTGAGCTGAATATCCGCAGAACTTGCTTGGGCTGTTCCACCCGGATGATTGTGAAATAGAATCATACCTTTGGCATCCAAGATTAACGCACGCTTGATTAAGTTACGCGGATAAACTGCCGCACGATCCACCGTTCCTTCAAATAAAATTTCAGTGGCAAGTTGTCGGTGTTGTTGATCGGTAAAAATAGCACCAAAACATTCCATACCACGTCCCTGCAATAAAAAACGCAGGTGTGATTTTACTTTATTAGGCACATTAAACACATCTTTTGCAGGCAATGAGGATGCAAGGTAACGCACTTCCACTTGCCGAATAAGATTTAAGAAATGAGCACCTTTCGCACCCATGCCATGAATTTGTTTGAGCTCAATATGTGTGGCATCAAAGACACCTGCTAAAGTCCCAAATTGATTCATCAAACATTTGGCAATGGGTTTTACATCGGAGCGAGGAATGGAATAAGTCAGTAATAGTTCCAAAACTTCATAATCATGGAAGCCCTGCAAGCCTGTTGTGAAAAAACGTTGGCGTAAACGTTCTCGATGTCCCTTCACACTTGCATCCACCATATTCCCTCCAGCTTTAGCCTAAATATAGTTCGTATGTTCCAGAATCAATCGTCCTTTCCATCCGATGCAAGCATTTTTGCCGCAGCTTCATGATCGACATGACGAATATCATGACCTTTTTCAATATAAATCACCATTTCTGCAATATTGGTGGCATGCGCAGAAATACGTTCGAGATTTTTCGCTACATTAGATAAAATAAATGAAGCACTAATGGAACGTGGATCTTCCATCATAAAGGTTAATAATTCTCGATACATGCGTTTATAAAGTCGATCAATACCATCATCTTTTTCAATCACTACCAAGGCTAAATCTACATCACCTCGAGCCAAAGCATCTAAGGCACGATGCACTTGTCTTTGTACTTTTTCTGAAATCGCATCCAAGTTTGAAAAATCTTGCGGTGGATGTTCAGCACCACGAATCATGCCCTGTGCAATACCTGCCGCCAAATCACCCATGCGTTCAAGATCAGTAACCACTTTGATGACCGCAAGTACAAAACGAAGATCGCCAGCAGCAGGTTGGCGGCGCACCAAAATATCACGTGTCATGTCATCACATGCCACTTCCATCGCATTGATGGCATGATCACGTTCAATGGTACGTAAAGCCCGCTTTTCATCATGTTCAAGCATCGCTTTTGTGGAATTTTTAATGGCTCTCTCAACCAAGCCACCCATTGATAAGACATGTTCCTTCAGCTTGACTAATTCTTCATCAAAACGTTTCATTGTATGTTGCATGATTGATTCCTTAAAATAGATAATTTATGGTAACAAGAACACATTAACCAAAACGTCCTGTAATATAATCTTCTGTTTCTTGTCGTTGAGGGCTGGTGAAAATAGCATTGGTATCACCATATTCCATCAATTTACCCAAATAAAAATAAGCCGTAAAATCGGAGACACGCGCAGCTTGTTGCATACTGTGTGTGACGATAACAATCGTGAATTTTTTCTTTAATTCATCAATAAGTTCTTCAATTTTAGACGTGGCAATCGGATCAAGCGCAGAACATGGTTCATCCATCAAAATCACTTCAGGTTGAACCGCAATCGCACGTGCAATACATAAACGTTGTTGTTGACCACCTGAAAGTGCTGTCCCTGGTTTATGCAAAGAATCTTTCACTTCATTCCACAAAGCACCATCCTGCAATGCTTTTTCAACACGGCCATCCAACTCACTGCCTGAATAATTACCATGTAATTTCAGACCATAAGCAATATTATCATATACAGTCATCGGAAAAGGTGTGGGTTTCTGAAAAATCATACCCACACGATGACGCAATTCCAATTCTGGCACGTCAGGGTTTAGAATGTTTTGGCCATCAAAAAGGATTTCTCCTTCGCCGCGATGTCCTTTATACAAATTAAACATGCGATTATAACAACGAATATGTGTGGATTTACCACAGCCCGATGGACCAATAAATGCAGTCGCTTTATTGGCAACAATATCCAAAGTGTTATCAAAAAGAGCCTGTTTATCACCATAAAAAAAGTTAAGGTTTTTAACTGCAATTTTGATTTCAGCTTGTTCTTTATTTTGTGGATTCAATGCTTACTCCTGCCTGTCAATATGAGGCGTGTGGTAATGGTTACGAGCAAGACAGATGCAGTAATAACAAATGCTGCACCCCATGCCAATTGCTGCCAATCATCATAAGGACTCATAGCATAGTTAAAGAGCGTAACGGTTAAGTTTGCCATCGGCTCATTCATACTTTCCATCCAATAAGGACTGTTCATAGCTGTAAATAATAAGGGTGCGGTTTCACCAGCAACGCGTGCAATGGCAAGCATAATGCCTGTAATCAGGCCATCTTTAGCGGCACGAAACACCACATATACCATGACTTTCCAATAGGGCGCACCCAATGCCAAGGCAGCTTCGCGCATTTCACTGGGAACCATTCGTAACATTTCTTCGGTGGTACGAATAACCACAGGCAACATCAAAATTGCCAGCGAAATCGCCCCTGCCCAACCTGAAAAATGTCCCGTTGTCTTGACCATGACTAAATAAACAAACACACCCACCACAATCGAAGGTGCGGAAACAAGAATATCGGATAAAGAGCGAACCAAATTACCAAATAAATTATGCTGTCCAAATTCAGATAAATAGGTTCCTGCCATCACACCCACGGGAACAGCAATCAAAGCAGCAAACACTGTCATCAATAAAGTACCGACGATGGCATTTGCCAAACCGCCACCCAATTCACCCGGAGGTACTGGCAATTCAGTAAAGAAATTCCAGTTGACCGCTTGGAAACCTCGAACAGTGACATCACCAAGAATCCAAACAAGCATGATGATACCCAGTATTGCAGCCCCCGTAGAGAGTATCAATACCATCTGATTCATCCATTGTCGGCGTGCTACACGCGATTGAAACATATCAGCCACCTCGTTTTTTATTGCTAGTATGCAACCAAAATTGAGCCAAACTCAACACAATAAATGTAATCAGGAACAACACTAAGCCCAACTCAATCAAGGATGAGGTATATAATTCTCCATCCGCTTCTGTAAATTCATTCGCCAAGGTGGAAGCAATCGAGTTACCCGGTGCCAACAATGACCATGATAAGTGATAAGCATTCCCAATCACAAACGTAACCGCCATCGTTTCACCCAAAGCACGACCCAAACCTAAAAATACACCACCTACAATGCCTTTGATGCCATAAGGAATCATCACATCACGTACGACTTCCCATTTGGTTGCACCCAAACCATAAGCCGCTTCTTTTAAATTCTGCGGACACATCAAAAATACATCTCGGGTAATCGCGGCAATAAAAGGAATCACCATTAAAGCTAAAACCAAACCCGCTGTTAAAATACCAATACCCAAGGGAGGTGATGAAAACAGGGGAATAAAACTTAAATGTTCGTACATCCAAGGTTCAATCGATGATGCCATAATCGGCACAATCACAAATAAACCCCACATACCATAAACAATACTGGGAATTGCAGCCAACAACTCAATCGCTGTTCCAACAGGTCTGCGCATCCAATAGGGTGAAATTTCTGCTAAAAATAATGCAATGCCCAAACTAATGGGTAAGGCAATCGCCATGGCCACCGTTGTGGTCAACAAGGTGCCAACAATGGCAATCAAAGCACCATATTCATTGGTCACGGGATTCCAAGCACTGCTTGTTAAAAACGAAAAACCAAACTTATCAATGGATGGTTGTGATTCGTGCCAAAGCACGGATAGCATCACAATAAATAAAATTGCAATAAATGCTGCAAATGCAGATGTTAGAAATCGAAACACCTGATCAGATGTAAATCCAGATTTACTGGGACTGGCAGTACTCATAAATAACCCTCTCTCTTTTGACTGCAACCAAGCAATCCATACACAAGAAAAAACAGGGGAAAAATAAATTCCCCCCTGCTTTTGACAAAACAAATATTGAGTTGTTTATAAACTCAATCACTGATGTTACGCACTTTAATGAAAAAGAAGCATCATCCTCGAAATCTTCTATCGGGGATCTTTGAAAAAAGATGAATGCTCTAGAATTTAGTCAAAAGGCTGTTTAAAAAGCCAACATTTATAACATAAATCATTCATTGCTCTCACTTTCTAGATTCCCGATTAAAAGACCACGGGAATGACGGCGTGCCTAACATCAGTCAATAATAGATTACTTCCAAATAGCTCCACCATTGTTCTTACGGATATCTTTTTTCCAAGTAGCTTCAACCATTTTAATGACTTTTTCTGGCATAGGAACGTAATCTAACTTTTCAGCCATTTTTGCGCCGTTTTTGTAGCTCCAGTCAAAGAAATTCAATACTTCTTTTGCTATTTTAGGATGCTTTTGGCTCTTATACATCAAGATGAAAGAAGCACCTGTAATAGGCCAAGATTTAGCACCGGGTTGGTCAGTCAACACCATGTAATAACCTTTTGCATGAGCCCAATCTGCACCAGCAGCCGCAGCTTGGAAGTTTTTAGAGGTTGCTGTAACAGCATTACCATCATGGTTAATCAATTTAACAGAAGACATGCGGTTTTGAAGTGCGTAAGCATATTCAACATAACCAATGGAACCTGGAACCTTGTCTACAAACGCAGCAACGCCTTGATTGCCTTTTCCACCCAAACCAGTCGGCCATGAAACAGCTTTATTGTTACCAATATTTTTTGCCCAATCAGCACTTACTTTGGTCAAATAGTTGGTGAAAATCCAAGTTGTACCCGAACCATCCGCACGATGAATGACAGCAATAGGAGATGCAGGCAAGTTGACACCCTGATTTAATGTTTTAATGGCAGGGTCATTCCATTGGGTAATTTTACCCAAATAAATATCTGCCAAGACTTGACCTGTTAACGAAAGTTCATTGATGCCAATACCCGCAACATGAACTACAGGTACAACACCGCCCATAATCATAGGAAATTGCATCAAACCTGCTTTATCCAAAGCTTCAGGTGTCAAAGGCGCATCTGATGCACCAAAATCAACTGTTTTCGCTTTGATTTGTTTGATACCACCACCAGAACCAATCGCTTGATAGTTAAAACGAACACCTGTTTCTTTATGATAAGTATGCGCCCATTTACCATAGATAGGATATGGAAATGTTGCACCAGCACCATTGATTGTGGTTGCTGCCATCGCTTGTGAGGCATAAGCCAATGTCAATGCAGCCATGGCTGTTAAAATCATTTTTTTCATAGAATAAAGTCTCCTCATTCAAGATATGGAGGCAAAGATAAAAGTATTTTATGACAGCCTTGTGACATACATCACGAGATTTTTTTATGCCTCATCGTCATTCAAACATGCAAAGATTGTCATGCCCGAGTTCTTTTATCGGGCATCTAATGATTGAAACAACAGACCCTCGACACAAATTTTTAACACAAATTCTCGAGGGTGACGGTAAGGCTAACGATGCAAATCATCACATGTTCATACCTTGCATACTTTCACCACGCATATCTTTCACTTCAAGCTGTAGTGTTTGTTGATGCCCATCTTGCCAATGCAATATCAACGTAACTTTTGTATCTTTATGAATAGGGGCTTTTAATCCCATCAACATCACATGATTCGCCTTCGGTTGAAATGTAAAACCGTCTTGCGGTTTTAAGACAAGCGATTGCATCATCTTCATCTTGACATGATGCATCATCACCATGCTGGCTTGTGGTGAGCTGATTGACTTCAATTGTTTTGTTGTCTGACAATGATTATTGAGCTGCATATAGGCAGCAGCTGTATCGCTGACAGGTGGGGGAAGACGTAACCAAGCATGTTGCACCGTGACTTCACAGGCTTGCAGCTCACTGCTCATCATCATTATCATCCATAATAGGAATATCCCTTGTTTTACAACCATAATCGAACCACCTTCGCCACGTCTTCGGGCGTACTTTTTTCATCCAATAGTGCCACCACATGCCCTTCTTTGTTTAAGACATACAAAAAATTAGGATGCTGTACAACATAAAATGTTGTTTTGGGATGTTGAGGGGTAACATACGTAAATCGCCATTGTTGAGCAATGGCATCCAACTGTTCTCGCTTGCCTGTTACGCCGATGATTTTCGGACTAAAAAACGCCGTATATGCTTTGAGTTTGTCTGGAGAATCACGTGCAGGATCAAGGCTCACAAATAAACCATCCACATCATTTTGTTCATCTTTTTGAAGCAAGCGTATGGCGGATGCCATGACATTTAATGTTGCAGGGCAAATATCAGGGCAATGGCTATAACCAAAGTAAAGCAACACAATATGACCATGAAAATCAGATAGTTTGATGGTACCTTGAGAGCTTTCAAGTTGAAAATCACCTCCCGTTGTTTTTAAATAACTAGGGATTTCTGGCTTATGTACTTTCATCGTGAACATGCCAAATAAAAACAGAAACAAACTAAATACACCTATCCACATCAAGGTTCTCATTCATACCTCCCCATCCTTTATCTCGCAGTATTGCAACCCATTTGACCTATAATGACAAGCAACCCTACATATCCTATTGGTGGAATTATCAAGCCACTGCTACGCTTGGCGCATGAATTCATCGCTATCCCTCACTGAGTTATCAGAGCTATTTCGCAAAGGCTGCAAGCCGCGTGAACAATGGCGCATTGGCACAGAACATGAAAAATTTGGTTTCCATTGCAAGACCTTAAAACCGCTTGCTTATGATGGTTGTGCAGGTATTGCGCAAGTATTACAGGGTTTAATGACATTCGGCTGGCAAGCCGTTTATGAAAATAACAACCCTATTGCCTTGTTGCGTGATAAAGCTTCGATTACCCTTGAACCAGGGGGACAATTTGAACTTTCAGGCGCACCACTGTTAACGATTCATGAAACCTATGCTGAAACACGGCAACATTTTGAAGAATTATCCATCATTAACCAAGCCTTAGATATCAACTTCTTATGTGTTGGATTTCAACCCAAGTGGCCGCGTGAATCCATGCATTGGATGCCCAAATCACGCTACGCCATCATGAGTCAGTATATGCCAAAAGTTGGCTCACATGGTTTGGATATGATGACACGTACTGCGACCATTCAAGCCAATCTTGATTTTTCATCGGAAGAAGACATGCGTCGTAAACTTCGCATTGGTTTTTGTCTGCAACCTTTGGTCACCGCTTTATATGCATCCAGTCCTTTTGTGGAAGGTAAACCTTGCAACTATTTGTCCAAACGAGCTTCCGTTTGGTTGGATACTGATCCCGCACGCACGGGAATCCCTGCCTGTATTTTTGATGATGATTTTGGTTTTGATGGATGGAGCAATTATTTATTGGATGTTCCGATGTATTTTGTCATGCGAGACGGAAAATACATTGATTGTTCAGGTGAAAGTTTCCGTGACTTTCTTGAGGGTAAGCTTCCACAACTTCCGCATCAATATCCAACGATGGATGATTGGGAGCTGCATAGTTCCACTGCTTTTCCTGATGTTCGTTTAAAACAATTTATTGAAATGCGTGGGGCGGCAGGTGGCGATTTAGCTTGGATTACAGCATTGCCAGCGTTGTGGAAAGGTCTTCTCTATGACCCTCAAACCTTGGATAAAGTTTGGGCTTGGATTGAAGACTGGAATTATGATGAAGTGCTAAAACTTGCACAAGATGCTCCCAAAAATGCTTTGCGAGCTGAGTTCCGAGATATGCCTTTACAATCTTTATGTGAAACCATGCTCGACTTGTCAGAAGAAGGCTTGCAACACTTAAATGTTTGTAATGCTTTGGGCAACAATGAAGCTTTATATTTATCCCCATTAAAGAAGGTGTTGGATGCCAAACAAACGCGTGCGGATCAGTGGCTGCATGCCTACCACCATGAGTGGGGTGAAAGTGTTGATCCTTTATTTCAAACAGCCATCATCCCAACTTTTGAATAAATCACTGATGTTACGCACTCGAGTGAAAAAAACCGTCATTCCATGCGTAAGAAGTATGGCTTTAGCCACGCCCTGATACTTTATTCAGCGTGGCTAAAGCCGTACCCCCAAAGTCATGAACACACAGCAAGGTCATATCCGAATTCTTTTATCGGGCATCTACTGTTTGAAATATTTAGCTCAAGTCTGAACTTAGGAAGTTACGGTGCGGTGGATAAATATTGTTTAATGGGCAGCCATTTCATGTTTTATAGCTTCAACACAGCTAGGACAGATACCATGTGAGAAATTAGCCTCCGAATGATCGCGGATATAGACGTCAACTTCGGACCATGCACCCTCTTTGTTGCGTATTTTTTTACATGTTGCGCAAATTGGTAACAGACTTTCGAGTTGTTTCATGTCATTGGTGGCTTGATTGAGTTGATTTTGGATATGTGCTTGATATTCAAGCATGCTAGGAAGCCACTTTTTAAAACCAATTGCAATACATAGAAAGCCACCTAAATAACCAACAACCTTCTCTAAAAAAGATTCAAAAGGTGTCTCACCCACAATGATTAAATAATTGAGCGATGTAAAATTATCTGTGATGTCAATCAACGAAGCAAAGGCAAGCAAGATAAAACCAGCCAGAATATAACCACTGCCCACAATATCACGAAGCGGCTTAATTTTACGCCATTGGCGTAACATAAGCCCAACGACAGTAACAGCCATCATAGACCGAAAAATTTCAAGAATAACATCTGTTTCAAGTAAAATAATAGGATTCCACATCTGGCGAATATATGTATATAGACATTAAAAACCTATTAAAAAGGTAGGATATTAATGATAACACTTTTTTTTATGTTCCATGACGTAACGCTTTGGGAGTGCGGCTGGCATTTCTGCCAATAAAAAATCAACCAATGCTCGCGTTTTGGCAGGTATAAACTCTCGTTCAGGGTAAACAACATACATCGGTAATCCCCCGATGGAGCGGTACTTTGGCAATAAAGGCAGCAATTTCCCTTCTCGCATGGTGTCGCCAAGCAAGCCTTGATCAATGAGTAAGACACCAGCATGTTCGAGTGCAGCCAATATCAAAGCACTGGGATCATTGATGCAGAGTGGCCCTGAAATTGTGACTGTTTCTTCACCCTCATCACTGATGAACGACCAAGCGTTCATCGCTATTTTTGAGTTTCGATAAAACAAACAACGGTGATGAACCAAATCGCTAGGTTTCTCCAAAGGTGGCGCATGTTTTAGATATTCAGGTGTGGCACAAAGTATCCATGATAATTCCCCAAGTTTTCGAGCAATCAAGCTTGAGTCAGGCAAATGACCTACGCGAATCGTGACATCGATATTCTCCGCAATCATATCAACAATGCGATCTTCCAACTGTAAATTAATGCTAATTTTAGGATGACGTGCCAGAAATTTCGCCAACAGAGGTGTCAGATGAACACGACCTTGCGCACTGGGGCATGAAATATTCAGCATTCCTGCGATAACGGATTGATAATTTTCGCTTATATGTTCAATTTTTTGAAGTGCCAGCTCTATTTTATAGGCTTCTTGAAGCACTTGATAACCCACTTCGGTAAGCACAATTTTACGCGTGGTACGATTGAATAACCTTGAACCCATGTTTCTTTCTAATGCCGCTAATTGTTTACTCACGGATGACTTACTAATCCCCAATAATTGGGCGGCTGCCGAGAAACTTCCCAAGCGATAGATGTGAGAAAAGAGAACTAAGCCTTGCATATTTGCGTTTTTAAGTGTCATTTTTTAAGCGATTGATTCCATAATGGAAACAATATAATGATGATTTCATGGCTAATCAAGTGAGGCATTGGCTTGTATCGTTGGCGACCTTATCAAACAACTTCAAGGAGCGTTTATGAACAACTCAATGAAAGCAGTACAAATCCATGCATTTGGTGATCGAAGCGTGTTAAGCCTCAATGATATTGCCATACCAACACCCGCTGAAAATGATGTGCTTATCAAAGTAAAAGCAGCGGCTGTCAATCCCGTCGATTGGAAAATTAGAGAAGGTTATTTGCAATCGTTATTGAATCATACCTTGCCTTTGACTTTAGGTTGGGATGTAGCAGGTGAAATCGCTGCCATCGGCGAAAACGTCAAACATCTTAAGGTAGGCGATGCGGTCTATAGCCGCCCTGATATTGCAAAAAATGGTAGTTATGCCGAATATCAAGTGGTGGACGCGGATGAAGTTGCTCTCAAACCTAGTTCACTAAGTTGGCAAGAAGCAGCAGGTATTCCCTTGGCAGCTTTGACAGCATGGCAGTCACTTTATGAATTTGCAAAACTAGAAGCAGGTGAACGTGTGCTGATTCATGCAGGTTCAGGAGCGGTTGGACAATTTGCCATCCAACTTGCAAAACTGCGTGGGGCTTATGTTTATACCACAACATCATCTAAAAATACCGAGTTGGTGTTAAGTCTAGGGGCTGATGAAGCGATTGATTATCATCAAGAAGATTTTTCAACATTAAACGATATTGATGTTGTATTCGATACCATTGGTGGTGAGACGCAAGCCAATAGCTGGAAAACATTAAAGAAAGGTGGGCGACTTGTATCCATCTATGAAAATCCAGATGAAGCGACTGCAACAGAATATGGTGTCTCCTCATCGTTCTGTTTTGTTCAGCCAAGCCGTGAGCAACTTGAAAAATTAGCTGAGTTAGCCGATGCTGGGAAGTTAAAGGTCAATATCGATAGTGAATTTTCTTTAAATCAAGTCGCAGAAGCCCATGAACGCAGTGAATCGGGGCATGCACAAGGAAAAATTATTATCAACGTTTCAGCATAAGTTATGAACAAAAGAGGGGCGGAGAACAAAGCCTCGCCCCTATTTTCTGGGAGTGCGGCTTTAGCCGCGCCAAATGAACTATCAGGGCGTGGCTGAAGCCACACTTCCGAAAAGCATGGTTAAACCAAACGATCCTCGACACAAACACTCAAGGGTGAGGTTGCAGCATGTTCATCATTCTGGGAGTGCGGCTTTAGCCGCGCTAAATGAACTATCACGGCGTGGCTGAAGCCACACTTCCGAAAACCATATTGAATTAGCTCCTAATCCTAGGATGCATATAGTGATTCAAGTATGCTTGAATCACTATATCATGCCCTAGCAATAACATCCGCGTATTGAAGAGGTATTAAAAAACAATGGATATCAGTGGAACCTGCATTTCATCAACAACAGATAAGCATGGCTCAATTTATGTTTATGAGACACGAAACAGTCGGATTCTCAGCTTTGATGGAAAAATTTATCAAAGTTGCATGAAACTGAATAACATCAATGGCTTATATCTCGGCTACACCCAAGCCATGATGACAGGTCTATTGTTTATTCCGACCATCAAAACAGCAAGCATCATGGGCTTAGGTGCAGGCTCAATGACAAAGAACCTGCTCAATAGTTTTCCCGAATTGGACGTACATGCGGTTGAATACCGTGAAGCCGTGGTGAAGACTGCAAAAAAATATTTTTATTTACCCGACACTGATCGTCTTTTCATTCATATCGACGATGCTGTGAATTACATCAAAAACACAGATATCAAAAGCGACATTATATTTTCAGACCTGTACAACCCCGAAGGCATAGAATCTCGGCAAGTACAGTCATCCTACTTGCGTGATTGTAAAAATGCACTCACAAAACAAGGTGTCCTCGTGCTGAATATCTGCCATACCTCAGCTGAATTACGCCAAACATTCGATAAACTACTGGCGGACGAATTTAAAAATCGGCTACTTCGTTTCAACGTAAAAGGTGGCAACACCATCATACTCGCTTTCAGAAATGACATCCCATTGATGGAAAACAAAGCACTCCTTGCTAAAGCTCAATGCTTGCAAGAGAAAATGAGTATTCCGATGGAATGTTATGCTGAATTGCTCTTGGATACTTATTTCCGAGACCCTGATCACTCACCCAATATACATTCGACATGATGATCTAACCATAATGGGTATTGAAGCATCGCTTTGGAAAACAATCGGCTTTGCAAATGTTGATTCAACCAGTGTTGTAAATGCGTATACGGCCCATGCCGATACAGTTGTCGATTCACCCGTGAAAACTGTCGCATAAAAGGCAGCAAGGCATAATCAAGTAAGCTGGGGGTAGCGCCCATGAAAAACGCATGGTGTGTCAGGCGATACTCCAACCCTTGAATAAACGGTTCGCACAGCAGCCGACACTGTTCTTCATCGTCACCGTGAAAACGCTTGGCACGTTTGTATTGTTCAAGAAGCGGCTTAAACACCGTATCATTGTCATGAATGACTTGCAGCATTTCCACCAGTACATCGCCATCCTGTGCATAGAGTAAATTTTCAGGATCGTTGCCTTGAAGTGCCCACAACATAATGTCTAAACTTTCATCGATGACCCTATGTTGATTTGCCGCGTCTAAGACTAAAACAGGCACCGTACCTTTAGGCGACCATGCCAACATTTCAGGTGGTTTATCTTGCATTACAATGGCACGCAGAAAAACTGGCTGTCGGGCTAACATAAGACCAAGTCTTGCACGCATCGCGTAAGGGCAATTTTGCAAGGAATAAAGTATGGGCAGGGTCATTGTTTTATTTTACACATCACAAAACAAGCCATCACATTACAAACCCTGACTATATTGTGCATGCGTCGAAACACTCACCAATTCGCTTAATTCATCTGCTGATTCCGCATTACCATGCAATAGATTTTCAAAGCTTTTAATCAAGATCGCTTTGTCTAGTTCAGGCTTAGAACCTGCGCCAATATTGGTCAAATCAATAAAAAAAGCGTCAAACAAATCGCCAAGGTCACTGACAATATCGGCGTTTAAAAATTGTTCATGATTATAAATACTGGGGTAGCCACCTTTTTGTTTATCGACAGCAAAAGAGACACCTTTGACATTCGTGATCGTGGTCGCTTTTGTGCAACTAAGCATGCAACCATCTTCAATCTCGGACTTTTTACAGCCTACGGTTTGTTGGAAAAAGCACTGCCGACTGGTCATCAATAAAATCGGATGATAAATACTGTAGAGCAGTTTGAAGTTACTTGGGCGGGCAATGTTTCTGATTTGCATGCGATTAATTTCGTTTGAAATAAACGCTCCAGCACAGTTCAATTCTTCTTTCAAGGTTAATAAGGCATAAGAGTTGGTGGTATTTAAAAAGGGCCCTGCAATCCATTCGATACCCATTTCAAATGCTTTATAGGCAACGCCAGTATTGTTGCTAACAATCTGTTTCGGGTGAACTTCTTCAAGGAGTCGTACGGATTCATCATAATCTTTACCAATCAAAACGGCAGGAAACCACGGTATTAAGCGAGGATGACGCAAGAAAAGTTCGATATGTCGATTGCAGCCCTTTTTCAAACTTTCGGGTATTTTAAAATAGACATCCGCATCCGTTAGTTCGCACAGGTGAACATCTTTTTCGTCGGCAATTAATATCGATAGGCTTGTTTTATCAGACGTTTTTTGATGTTTCTCTAAGGCAGCGACTTCAACAAAGGGAATCATGTCGACTGAATTGTTTAACAATGACGCAGCCCGATTTTTTAAAGCCGATAATTCTTTAAATGGAACCGTTAAACCATCATCCAGACCCGACCATTCAAAACCTTCAATGCGGTAATCATTGCTACCAAGATTTTTAAAGCGTTTTTCCATACTTGCCTGATTGATCGCCGATTCACTGGCAGTTTTGAGCATTGAATCGGTTTGTAGTCGATGAACTTTATCCTGATCTCCAATCGTCATTGTCAAACATAACGGTGCGTTCAACTGCCCCGAGAAAGCCAACATCAACGGTTGTTTAGCAATCGTGAGATATTTAATTTTTTCTGCGAGTTCTGCCCCGATTTGATTTCTCTCGGTGAAAAGTTTCTGTTTCGCATCTTTAATATCATCTGGCATCACAGCATGATTTTTTTCAATGGCATGGGTAACACTGTAATCACGTGGATTGTCGATAAACATATCTTTACTCAGTTTGCCCTGTAAAAAAGAGTTGGTAAAATCACGGTTAAATACACGATGCAAGTTAGAATCATCGGCTAACAATTTTCCCTTGTCTACAAATGCATCGACCTGCTTTCTCCAACTGTCGACCACGGTATAAACATAGTGAGCATTTTTAATGCGCCCTTCAATCTTCAAGGAATCCACTTGCGCATCGGCTAATGCTGGCAGATCAAAATAAGCAGAATTGTCTTTCAGATTAAGTGGAAAACGATGCCCCTCCGCCGTGATTTCATATTCATCCCGACATGCTTGGCTGCAACTGCCACGGTTACCCGAATTACCCACGCTCACCGAAGTGGAATAACACTGACCCGAAAAGGCAATGCAAAGTGCGCCATGCACAAACACTTCAGTAAGTACGTTGTGCTTGTGAGCCAATGCTGTTAATGATTTTATTTCGCCAATATTTAATTCGCGCGACAGATTCAGACGTGATGCGCCAATTTTTGCGAGAAATAATATTTGCCCTTCGTTAAGCGTCGTCAACTGCGTTGAGGCGTGAATATCCAACGATGGGAAATGTTTTTTCACCAAGTTGAAAATACCAAGATCCTGAACGATAATACCATCAATGCCCGTGTTGACCAACTTGTTCAGCAGTTTGATTAAACTGTGTATTTCATGTTCCAGAATGACCACGTTTAAGGTTAAAAACACCTCGCAATCGTATTTGTGGGCTAAACGCAAGATGCCCGATAAGTCATCAAACGAAAGATTGGCAGCACGGTTGCGAGCGTTAAAATTATCCAGCCCACAATAAACAGCATTCGCACCAGCAATCACTGCCGCCTTAATAGCTTCAACATCGCCACCCGGTGCTAGTAGTTCAATATTTCTTTTCATATTGCGATTATTTACTCACTTTTTGTATATTTCACTGATGTTACTCATATAGTCATTCATCATTCTGGAAGTGCGGCTTTAGCCGCGCCAAAATGAACTATCAAGGCGTGGCTGAAGCCACACTTCCGAAAAGCATATTTACAACAAACAATCCTCGACACAAACACTCAAGGGTGACCTTGCAGCGTGTTCATCACTCTGGGAGTGCGGCTTTAGCCGCGCCAAAATGAACTATCAAGGGTGACATTGCAGCATGTTCATCACTCTGGGAGTGCGGCTTTAGCCGCGCCAAATGAACTATCAAGGGTGACGTTGCAGCGTGTTCATCACTCTGGGAGTGCGGCTTTAGCCGCGCCAAATGAACTATCAAGGGTGACATTGCAGCATGTTCATCACTCTGGGAGTGCGGCTTTAGCCGCGCCAAATGAACTATCAAGGGTGACCTTGCAGCGTGTTCATCACTCTGGAAGTGCGGCTTTAGCCGCGCCAAAATGAACTATCAAGGCGTGGCTGAAGCCACACTTCCGAAAAGCATGGTTAACAAGCACTTCAGCGTGACATTACTTTGTATTCATCACTTTGATAAAGATGCTTCTGAAAGCCAACAAAGGTTTCTCGAATAACAGCTGCTGAACCAAACGCATCCGCCGCATCACTGATGGTGTTGTATTTCAATTCAATGAGCGTCCGCATCTTGTTTTCCGCCAACTCACGTACGCCGTCCTCGACATATTTTTCCAGCACAAAATCTATAAACTCACGCTGTTTTATATCGCCAAACGCCGCTAAAATGGAAGGTTTAGCTTTCACAACACGTTCCGTTCGGGTGCGTGTTTCAATGGCATAGGCGACATAGGCCAGCACGTCATAGACATCACTATCCTTGGCATCAATCAAATCTTTCATGCTCTCTAGCTTTTCAGCATCGTAACCTGCTTCGCTTAAATCATTCAATAAGGTTTCACGGGTACTTGGGTCGCTCCAAATTTCTCTCAGCTGATCTTCATTCTCAAAAAACTGCGGCAAATCATCAAACATACGCTCAACAAAATCTTTGGCAGTCATCGGGCTACCATCAGGACTCCAGTACATGACCGATGAAATATGTTTAATTTGTCGTTTTTTGCCATCGTTTAAGGTAATCACAATGGTTTCACTTTTGTCACATACGCACGGTAAACGATTGCATATTGGGCATGATTCAGGTTCGCAAATGCAGGGGCTGTCACCACAGGTTTCACAGATGGGATACGCACAAGTGCATGGCTCATGTTGGCAAAGCGCACAAAGTTCAGGGGGACAACAGCAAGGATGAAAACCACAGCTTTCACAAGGTTCTGCTTCGCAAGTGCATGGCATTTGATTGCACACCGTGCAAGGTTCAGGTGCTAAGGGTTCACCATCCCATTCAGGGTCGGCAAAGTTATGGTGGGCTTTGACAAAATCAAAGACGGTAAAAAATTCTTTGCCTTCGTAAAGACGTGTACCACGCCCAACAATCTGCTTAAACTCAATCATGTTATTACAAGGACGCATCAACACAATATTGCGGACGTTACGCGCATCTACACCCGTAGAGAGTTTGCGCGAAGTCGTGAGGATTGTAGGTATCGTTTTTTCATTGTCTTGAAAGGTTCTTAAATCACCTTCACCTGCAACACCATCATTCGCGGTAACACGCACGCAGTAATGACTATTCGTTGTCCAGCCTTGTTGTCGGGCATATTGGTTGATGATGTCGCGTACTTCACCCGCATGAGATTGTTTGGCGCAAAAAACGATGGTTTTTTCGTGCGGATTGATTAAATCCATCCAATAGCGCACCCGCATTTCTTCACGCGCAGCTATGCTAATAATGCGATTAAAGTCTGATTCAGTGTACAGCCTGCCAGCTTCAGGTTCACCCTTGACCACCACACCATCACCGGGAGTATAAACATATTCATCCATCGTGCCGACAATTGGATACACCTTAAATGGCGTTAAGAAACCATCATTCACGCCCTGTTTTAAGGTGTAGCTATACACAGGTTCACCAAAATAGTGGTAGGTATCGACATTATCTTTACGTTTAGGAGTCGCGGTTAAACCCAATTGCACAGCAGGTGAAAAGTAATCCAGCACATCACGCCAACTGCTTTCATCGTTCGCACCACCACGATGACATTCATCGACCACAATAAAATCAAAAAAGTCTTGCGGATAATCAGCAAAATACGGCGCATCATTGCCTTCATCATCCTTGCCCGTCATAAAGGTTTGGAAGATGGTAAAAAACACCGTTGCATTTTTTGGCACATTACGCATCTGTTTAACGCGCACTTTTGCAGGCTCAACGACGTTCATTGTTGGGTCGTTACTGTGTTTATTTTGCTTCCTTATTTCATCGGGTGCGATGCGCAGCAAGGCATCTTCAGGAAAGGCCGAAAAAGAATTATACGCTTGGTCAGCCAATATATTTCTATCGGCCAAAAACAACATGCGCGGACGACGTTTTTCTGCATCAGGTTTGAAACGTGAGCTTAAACGCCAGCGACTTTGAAACAGCTTCCAAGCCAAGTGAAAGGCAATCGCCGTTTTTCCCATTCCTGTAGCCAAGGTTAATAAGATGCGTGTTTCACCACGAGCAATCGCCTCAAGCACATGATGAATGGCATTTTCCTGATAATAACGTGGGTAAAATGTACCGCCCTTATCTTCAAAGGGTACGGCTGCAAAACGGTCTCGCCAAATCGTGGTAAACGTCTTTTCTGGTTTATCGAAAGTGATTGCCCATAGTTCTTTGGGAGAAAGATAGTCCTCAACCAACGCTTCCTTGCCACTCAACATATCAATTTGATAAATCTCGTGACCATTGGTGGCGTAAGCAATGCGACACTGCAAGCGCGTGGCGTATTCTTTGGCTTGGCGCACACCTTCGGTATAACTTAAGCCTTCTCTTTTGGCCTCGACCGCCGCCAGTTTGCGACCTTTGTAAGTCAACACATAATCGCAAGGCACTTTATGG
>JAUZQM010000100.1 GCA_030950985.1 Mariprofundaceae bacterium
TGACCGATGCTTGCCGTGAGTTTCCCCATCAAGTGTGTGTCGGTATTGATGCCAAAGGTGGTATGGTGGCAGTGCATGGTTGGGATGATGTCACCGATGTAAAAGCGGTCGATTTAGCCAAACGCTTCGAAAACGATGGCGTTTCTGCCATTATTTATACGGATATTGCCCGTGATGGCATGATGACAGGTCCAAACATTGAAGAAACCGTCAATCTGGCAAAAGCTGTATCTATTCCTGTGATTGTTTCAGGTGGCGTATCTAAGATGGAAGATGTTACAGAGTGTGCCAAGCATGTGGCTGATGGCATTTGTGGTGCGATTACAGGTCGTGCTATTTATGAAAAGAGCATTGATTTTTCTAAGGCAATGGAGCTTTTGCGCTAATGTTATCCAAACGTATTATTCCTTGCCTTGATGTGGCACATGGACGAGTTGTCAAAGGCGTTCAGTTTGTGGATATGATTGATGCTGGCGACCCTGTGGAAGCGGCCATTCAATATGATGAGCAAGGCGCAGATGAGTTAACCTTTCTTGATATTCGCGCCAGTCATGAAAACCGAGATACGCTTTATCACATGGTAAGCGAAGTGGCGGAACATGTCTTTATGCCATTGACCGTTGGTGGTGGTGTTAAAGCACTCAAAGATATTGAAGCGTTATTGCACGCAGGCGCAGATAAAATTTCTATCAATACAGCGGCTATTTTTAATCCTGACTTGGTGAAAGAAGCAGCGGAACGTTTTGGTTCTTCGACCATTGTTGTGGCAGTTGATGCCAAACGTGTTGGCGATGCCTTGAATGGGCATTGGGAATGTTTCACGCATGGTGGTCGAAAACCAACAGGTTTGAATGCTGTAGAATGGGCGAAACGCATGTCTGATGATGGTGCAGGTGAGATTCTTTTAACCAGCATGGATGCCGATGGCACAAAACATGGTTATGACATTCCTTTGACACGCGCTGTATCTGAAGCTGTTTCTTCCAATGTCGTCGCATCAGGTGGTGTCGGGACACTTGAGCATTTGGCAGAAGGTTTGCGTGATGGAAAGGCAGATGCAGTCCTTGCAGCATCGATTTTCCACTTTGGTACATTTAGCATTGCAGAAAGTAAACAATATTTAGCTGCGCAAGGTATTCCAGTTCGTTTAACAGCTTGATATTCCCAGATACAATGGGGGAGGAAGTTTAAAGTATGAATATTCATGAATATCAAGCCAAAGAAATATTAAAATCGTTTGCAGTGTCAGTACCTCACGGCTTACTCGCACAAAGCTCGGATGAAGCAGTTCAATCAGCTAAAGCACTGGGTGGCTCGCTTTGGGTGGTGAAAGCACAAATCCATGCAGGTGGACGTGGCAAAGCTGGTGGTGTGCGCGTTTGCCAGTCACTGGCTGATGTAAAATCGGCAGCCGATGCCTTATTGGGTTCTGTCTTGGTGAGTAAACAAACAGGGCCGGAAGGCAAAAAAGTCCATAAAATTTACATCGAAGAAGGCTTGGATATTGCCCAAGAATTTTACCTTGCGTTGTTGGTAGATCGGGAACTGGAATGTCTTTCCTTCATGGCAAGTCCTTCAGGTGGTATGGATATTGAAGACGTCGCCGCCCATCAACCTGAAAAAATTGCGACATTTCCCATTCAGGATATTCAAACAGCAAACTTATCGGATATGGCAGCATTTTTAGGTCTTCACGATGAACTTGTCGGGAAATTCGAGTCATTAGTAAAAAAAATATATCAAATGTTTGTCGCACAAGATGCTGCGATGTTGGAAATTAACCCTTTAGTTTTGACATGTTCAGGTGATTTGGTGCCACTAGATGCCAAATTGATAGCCGATGACAATGCTTTGTATCGTCAGGAAGCGATGGTGGCGATGCGTGATTTAGCTGAGGAAGATTCACGTGAACTTGAAGCGGCACAGTTTGGTCTGAATTATATTCAACTGGATGGCACTATTGGTTGCATCGTCAATGGTGCAGGGCTTGCGATGGCAACGATGGATATGATTCACATGAAAGGTTCAAAACCTGCGAACTTTTTGGATGTTGGTGGTGGTGTCACCGTACCTGCCGTGACAGAAGCCTTTAAATTATTATTTTCTGATCAACATGTAAAAGCTGTGCTGGTGAATATTTTTGGTGGTATTGTACGCTGTGATATCATTGCTCAAGGACTGCTTGAAGCCATTAAAACCCATCCGATGAATATTCCTGTCATTATGCGTTTGGTGGGTACAAACGAAGAAGCAGGACAAAATTTAGTCAAAGATGCTGGCTTAAAGGTGTATTGGGCGAAAGATTTGGATGAAGCAGCAAGTATCGCAGTGAAGGTGACATCATGAGCGTCCTATTAAATAAAAACACACGCGTGATTTGCCAAGGATTTACGGGCAAACAAGGGACTTTTCATTCCGAACAAATGTTGGCGTATGGTACCAACTTTGTTGGTGGCGTAACACCTAAAAAAGGTGGTCAAATTCATCTTGGTAAACCTGTGTTTGATTCAGTGGCTGATGCAGTCAAAGAAGAAGGTGCTGAAGCAAGCGTTATTTTTGTACCCCCACGTTTTGCTGCCAATGCCATTGTGGAAGCCGCAGAAGCAGGCTTAACGCTGATTGTTTGCATTACAGAAGGCATCCCTGTGTTGGATATGCTTAAGGTCAAAGAGAAGTTAAAAAATATGGATACCTTGCTGATAGGCCCTAATTGCCCTGGTATTATCACTCCCGGAGAATCAAAAATTGGCATTATGCCTGCACATATTCATCAACCGGGGCGAGTTGGCGTGATTTCACGTTCAGGAACCCTCACTTATGAAGCAGTCGATCAATTGACCAAAACAGGCTTAGGGCAATCTACGTGTATTGGCATGGGTGGCGATCCGATTCACGGTATGAATTTTATTGATGCGCTGAAACTCTTTGAAGCCGATGAACAAACCGAAGGTGTGGTGATGATTGGTGAAATTGGTGGTGCTGATGAAGAACATGCCGCCGCCTTTATCAAGGAACATGTGTCTAAACCTGTGACAGCCTTTATTGCAGGTGCAACGGCTCCCAGTGGTAAACGCATGGGTCATGCAGGTGCGATTATTTCAGGTGGTAAAGGTACAGCGAAAGCGAAATATGCAGCATTGCAAGATGCAGGTGTCATGATTGAACAGAATCCAACCTTGTTGGGTGAACGGATGCTTGAGTTGTTGCGGTAGTTTTTAAGTGGACATCATCAACCATGTATTGCATTGGACGTTTCTTGAAGTTCCTGTAAGTCGTTATTTATTGGCCATGATGATGGTGCTTTTAACGGTTCTTGCACAGCGTTACTTGATTGGTCATTTACATAAAATGACCCACCGTTTGGCTGAAAAAACACATACGCACTGGGATGATATTTTCTTTCATGCGGCTGAAAAACCTGCGAATGGATTGATTCTGGTCGTGGGTGTGACTTTTTCTATTCAAATGTTGGATATTCCCAAAGATATTTTTTCCATATTAAATCATGTCAATGATGTATCACGTATTTTAACGATTGCATTGGCAATGTGGTTTATATGGCGTTTTTTAGATGGTTTATTGGCGTATTTCAGTGATCCTGACATTCATACCGATACCATATTGGATAATCAACTTATTCCAGTGTTGTTCAAAACCCTGAAAATATTTTTGGTCATGACGGCTGTTTTAATGTTGGCTCAAAATATGGGCTATTCCATTTCAGGTTTGATTGCTTCCTTGGGTATTGGCGGTATCGCGGTGGCAATGGCCGCCAAAGACACGATTTCCAACATCTTTGGTTCTATGATGATTTTGGTGGATCAGCCCTTTAAAATTGGTGATTGGGTGAAAACAAGTGAGTTTGAGGGTGTCGTCGAAGAAATAGGTTTTCGCTCCACACGCATTCGCACATTTGGCAAAACATTGGTGAATGTACCTAACTCGCAATTGGCTAATATGGTGATTGAAAACATGGATGCACGTTCCAAACGACGTGTAAAAATGCGTATTGGCATTACTTACAGTGCTTCGCCTGAACAAATACAGCAGGCAGTGTCTGCGATTGAAAAGATTTTACGTGAACATCACGGCGTAGATCAAAGCTATTCATTGGTTAAATTTGATACATTTGAAGATTCATCTTTATCTATTTTCTTGTATTATTTTAGTCAAAGCACGGTGTGGGAAGAATATTTACAGGTTCGACAAGAAGTAAATATACAAATCATGCAAGCTATTGAGAATCTTGGCCTTGAATTTGCCTTCCCTAGCATGAGTTTATATCACGAAAATTTGAACGTATAACCCATATATTTTCTTGTTTTGATGGGCTTCCCGTTTTAAAATGGGAAAAATTGAATGATTAACTGATCACCATTAGCAATACCTTCGCCAAAAATTGATAGGGCAGCCTCTTTGCCATAGCATGATTTTTTTCAAAAAAAATAACCAAACAAAAGAAGCTACCCATGAACGAAATAATGCGCACTCTACTGCCAATAGGCAATATTCTGGATTCA
>JAUZQM010000101.1 GCA_030950985.1 Mariprofundaceae bacterium
TAAACAGCGTATAAGCACCAACATTCTTTAGCCCGTTTTCTATATCACTGATATGACGGCTGGTAACACCCGACTTCTCCGACAAGTCTGCTTGTGTCAAACCCAAAGCCTTCCGTTTAGCCCGCACACGCTGCCCTAAAACAAATGGATTGTTGACCCAGTTCTCATCATTCATGTCTAATGTTGCTGCCATATCCACCCACCCAGCATGAACGATTGTTCATATTCTAACGCACTATTCCCTACTTCAGTATAAATATCAAATATTTTATGAACAATCGTTCATATCAATAAGGCGAAATAGAACTATTCCTGATTCATCAAACCCATACATATAGCAGCTTGTCATACCCGCGAAGGCGGCTATCCATGCCTGAAACAATAGACCCCCGATAAAAGCACTCGGGGGTGACGACGATGTGAGTTATGCCTTCAACTCGCACCTAAAAGCGCGTTGATTCTTCTCCTGAGCAAATAGAGCTGTTGCCTGCGCCTTGTCTATCAAGTCAGCTTTTAATACAGCTACTGCCTGATAAAGTTCAATTTGCCTTGAATTCACTGCCTATCGGCTGTTGAATCCTCACAATAAAACTTTGGTTTTAATATATCAAAAGCTCTATTCGACTGCTTAGGTCGCAACACATGTAAACCAACGGGTCGTGCCAATAAATCAGCCAACTGCAACCCCGCTGAATTCATGCGTTTGTCTGCAAACTTGATATCAAATGGAAGTGTTTTCTTGAACTGATTCACACCATCGCAATAATAATTTTTATGAAAGATACAAAAAGCCAAGACAAAAATAGGATAATTGGGGTCTATGTTTTGCAGTCCGTGGTCACCGCTTTCATCCACATAGACGATATAATCACTGAACTCTTTAGCATTCATCACGTCAGTTCGGCATCCGTCATATTTGCCCGTAATTTACGGGCGTTGGTTTTATTATTGGGGTTGTATTTTAACATGGGAATCCTCCCCAACCCTCCTTTGACAAAGGATGGAGCTTTCCTCTGCAACACAAAGTAGTGAGGGTTTTCCCTCCCCCTCTGTAAAAGTGTGCTTAAATCAGCTCGCCACGGACGCTGCAAACTCCTATCATGATCATACAACCAGTTTACCGCATTTTCCAAGCTACTACGGCACAAAATTGCCGCTGCAGTAGGCGATACAAATGTCAGCTTTTCAGCTTCTAGCGCATCAGCATAAAGGCTGGGAAAATCAGCTTGGGTAAATGCAAAATTACTCATGAAATGCCTCCCTTTCTTCTTATGCAATCTTAAGCGAGTGAAGTGTGCATTAGAAAATCCATATGTAAACTTAACCTCTCCAACCTTACATATAAATATCTATATGTAAGGTGCATCATTCTAAAATTGCCTATCGGCCAATTGTAAATCTAGGTGTCGTCTAATTGTAAAAGTTCAACAACGTCATCCCGCCAGTTCACTGGTATATTTCGCTTATCACAAGGGTGGTCACATTTTTAGCTTTCAATAAAATGTCATATCCCCTTTTCTGTAAACATCATGCTCGGCATCAAACTTGACAAAAGCACCCTTTAAGAAGGTACTTCGTGATGAATTTACTGCCCATCGGCAGCTGAATCTATCGAGGCTTCGAACTGCTGAGCCAGCGTAGCAAATCAGCGTTCAACCTTTTTCTTTCATTACTCTCATATCATTATATGGATTTCAACCTAATAAATGTAAAGGCTGGGGAAAGTAACTTTGACAGATATAAACTACTCATCGGTTGCAGCCAACAGTTCCAATTTCAAACTCTCTGGATATTCATCATCCAGCATTAACGATGTTATAAGTTTGAGAAGAAACGCTTTATTAATTTTCCCTTCCGCCAGCCAAACAACAATATTTTCCATCTCAAGCACAAACCTTTTCACGCAATAGCGATAGCCATTCAGTTCAAGAAAATATGCCCCAAGCACCAAACTGGAGCGTTTGTTTCCATCATTAAATGCATGGAATTTGTTGATAGCAAAGATAAGATGATTCAATTTATCTTCGAAGATTGGGTAGTACATATCATTTTGAATATGCTCTAAAACACTTTCCAACTGCCCTACGTCTTTTGTCCCAGCCAAGCCCCCTGAATGCGCAATAATCCAGTCATGTACTGCAACCGCATGCTTCACATCAAAATATAGTATTGAATTGGCCATCTTAACGGTCTTTCAAGCGCTTAAGCACTTCCAGCGTTTCGGAGTCGGATAGCTGCTCTTCCAATGATCTGCTTGTTTCACCAAGAAAGCGGTCAAAATCCGATTCAGGAACCGATTGAAGATATGCCTCAAGCTTGATATGTAAGGCATCTCGGAAACTCAAATCACGACTCGCCATTTTTGTGCGTGCATCTTCAATCACTGGGCGAAGGTATGGATTATTTTCCAATGACTGAATCATCATATCCAGTTCAGGCGGGGTGAGTTGTCGCCCCAATGCTTCAAAGCGTTGCTTCATCTCTTCTGCCAAACCATTTTCAACACTGGCAATAGCTTTTAATACTTCGGCATAAAAAGTATCTCGAACTTTATCCTTCTCAGAGAGGCTAAGAATTCGCTTATATTCTTTGGCATTTTCTTTAAATATCAGCTGATATATTTTATTGGTATATACACCATATTTATATCCACCCATATTAAGATATTGTGATAATGCGCTTGTAAAAATCTTTCTATAACTGTATTCTTGATAAGCAGAAGGCAGGTAATCATCATCGCGCTGATTAATGTATTTAGTGTGGCCTCCAGTTTTTTGCGCGACCACATCCAATACAATATCTAACATACGGCTACGAATAGCCTTTGCCCGCTCACTTTCGGTGACCAGCATGGCAATGTTTAATATCGCACGAAAAGTAAATACGCCCAATGATGGTGCTTTGGGGTCAATGATGTCGACGACATGAATGTCGTCGACATCAGCTAACTTAATATCTTTTAAGGACTTTCCTTTAAGGATTTGATAGCCATTTGCTTTAAGTTCATCTCCATGGCTTTTTAAATAACGATCAATCGTTCGTCCATCAACAGCCAAAATTTCAGCAAGCTGCGCTTTGGTAAAAACA
>JAUZQM010000102.1 GCA_030950985.1 Mariprofundaceae bacterium
GGCTTTAGCCGCGCCGAATGAAGTATCAGGGCGCGGCTAAAGCCGCACTTCCAGAGTCATGAACACACAGCAATCTTCATTCCCGAAAACCGATTAAAAGACCACGGACATCTACTGGCTAAAAGACCCTCGACACAAGCACTCGAGGGTGACGTTTCTTTTTCACCAACATGCGTAAGATCAGTTATTCATTGTTTCGCTGTTTAAATCATCAAATCATTGGATACAGGTGAAAAGGCTTGTTCCAATATTTTTTTCAATTCAGCTGTGTGTCTGACCTTCGAACCAACCGCAGGTGCTGCCAATGCAGGTCTAGCGACAGCATAAATTTTCTGATTCGACAACAATATTCGACGAATATGACTATTGATTTGCATCCAAGCACCTTGATTTTCAGGTTCTTCTTGCACCCAAAAAACTTCATCCGCTTGTGTATAGGTTGATAATAAACATTTTAACAATGTTTTAGGGAATGGATACAAACGTTCCACACGAATGATCGCAACCTTTGGATTTCCTAAACGTTCGCGCTCTGCCAATAAATCATAATAGACTTTTCCAGAACACAAAATAACCCGCTTGCACTGTAATGTTTCGATGCTTGCATCATGTTCACCAATCACTGGCTGAAAATGTCCTGAAGTAAATGCTTCTAAGGCTGAATAGGATGCTTTGAGTCGCAACATACTTTTAGGAGTCATTATTACCAACGGTTTGCGCGAAGCAATTTTCGACTGGCGACGTAATAAATGAAACATCTGTGCGGGTGTGGTCGGGCAAACCACTTGCATATTATCTTCTGCACACAATTGTAAAAAACGTTCCAAACGTGCAGAAGAATGCTCTGCTCCTTGACCTTCATAACCATGCGGCAACCATAAAATCAAACCTGACATGCGATTCCACTTCGATTCACCCGAAGCAATAAATTGATCAATCACGACTTGGGCACCATTGGCAAAATCACCATATTGTGCTTCCCAAATGACCAAGGCACGCGGCTCAGCCACCGAATAACCATATTCAAAACCCATTACAGCCAGTTCTGATAACATGCTATCAACCACCATAAAATGGCTCATATTACCGTTCTCAACTTGCTTCAATGGTACAAAACTCTTGCCTGTTTTTTCATCATAAACGGTTGCATGGCGATGAAAGAACGTTCCACGCCCAGAATCTTCGCCTGATAAGCGAATCCAACCACCTTCATGCAAAAGTGTGGCATAGCCCATGATTTCACCACAGCCCCAGTCTACCAAGGTTTTCCCTTGCATCATTTCGATGCGTTTTTGATAAATTTTCTCCACTCTAGGACTAATATTGATATCATCAGGTGTCGCATGCGCACGCACACTCAAATCTTCCAGTAAGCTGGCATTCACAGCCGTAACAGGTTCATCCGCACCCTCGCGGACATAAGCTTCCCAACGCCCATGTAAACTATTCACATCATGAGGTTCACTCACACCTTCTTTACGAAACTTATCCAAACATTGAATGTATTCCTTCTTCATATCATCGGCTTCTTGAGCGCTTAACATGCCTTCATCGATGAGCTTTTGGCGATAAATTTGTTCAAGCGTAGGATGTTCAGAAATATGTCGATACATAATCGGTTGAGTCACTTCAGGCGCATCTGCTTCATTATGACCATGACGACGAAAACAGACCAAATCAATCACCACATCACTACGAAAATGATTGCGGTATTCCATCGCTAAATCCATCACCAAACAACACGCTTCCGGATCATCACCATTGACATGTAAAATCGGTGCTTGCACCATTTTAGCAATATCAGTGCAATATAAGGTTGAACGAGAATCAAAAGGATTGGTGGTAAAGCCGATTTGATTATTGACTACAATATGAATCGTTCCACCTGTCCGAAAACCATTTAACTCACCCAAGTTTAGAGATTCTGCCACCACACCTTGACCTGCAAAAGCAGCATCACCATGCACCAATACACCCAAAACCTGACGGCGTGCTTTATCTTTACGGCGACATTGACGCGCTCGCACACTGCCCAAGACCACAGGTGTGATAATTTCTAAATGCGATGGGTTAAAGCCTAGTGATAGATGCACCACCCCACCCTCTGTTTCAATATCAGAAGAAAAACCCAAATGATATTTCACATCACCTGAACCATGCACATCATCTTGCAACTGTGTGCCTTCAAATTCAGAAAAAATATCGGTCAGTGACTTACCCAGAACATTGGCGAGTACATTCAAACGACCGCGATGTGCCATCCCCAAAATAATTTCTTTAACACCTGTCTTACCACTACTTTGAATCAGACGATCCAACATCGGAATCAAGCTTTCACCGCCTTCCAATGAAAACCGTTTTTGTCCCATATAACGCGTGTGTAAATAATGTTCAAACGCATCCGCATGCATCACATGCTTAAAAATATGACGTTTACTGTCTTGTTGATAAGCTTTTTTATCATACAAACATTCCAAGCGCTCAAATAACCAATGTTTTTTCGCCGAATTTGAAATATGCATCACTTCAGGGCCAATATGTCCTGAATATGCTTGTTGCAGCCGCTTTACAATATCTCTTAATGGCAAGCGATCAGGGCCAGACATATCACCTGTCGGAAATTCAACGTCTAAATCCGCTTCAGACAAACCGTAATAACTTAATTCCAATTCGGCGATATTGGTATGAGCATGAATTTGTAGGGGATCCAGTTGAGCTTGACGGTGTCCGTACACTCGCCACGCATGAATTAAATAGATTGCACGAGAGGGATATTCCACTGTATCAACATCGGATTTCATGGTTGCCGATACGCTCGCTTGTTGAAGACGTGAATGATGAGACAAGGCTTGTAATTTGGCTTGATGACCTGAACCGACATCCGCACCCAATGTTTCATTTTCAAAGAAATTTTTCCATTCCTCTGAAACAGATGTGGGAGATGTTTGCCATTGTTCATACATATTTTCTAACCAAGTACCTCCAGCCACCAAGCAGTCATCCAATGTTTGAGACATACTATCCCCCTTATTTCATCATTTCTTCAAAGTAGTCAAGCAATCCACATGCCTTATGACGATATCATCATAGATCTGCTTACATCGCATAACGCAAACGAGAGAAAAACAAGCCTAAATATTCATGCAGTGCAAGGTTTGAATCATAAAAAGCATGCGCACTTGGTAGATAACTGCGTATATCATAAGCACTCATTTTTGTTACAAAATCAGTCGGTGCGGGAATTACATTCAAACCCTGCGCATTAAAACATGCCACCGAACGCGGCATATGCCATGCTGATGTTACCAATACCACCGTGGATATGCCTTTATGTTTCAACATGGTTTGTATCAACACCGCATTTTCCCACGTATTGTTGGCAAGATTTTCTGCAAAAACATGCTGTGAATGTAAACCTTGCTGCAACAAAAACTTTTTCATCACATCGCCTTCCGCATCTTGATCAAGGCTCAATGGCTTGCCTCCTGTCGCATACACATCCAAGCCTGTTTGTTTGGCAAGTTGTGCAGCATACAAGGTACGCATGATGGCAAAGCTATGTAAATAATCTTGCCCCGCATATTCGGGTGCATTTTCATAGACACCACCTCCGAGCAAGACAATGACCGTTCGTTTTTTATCCAAGTGGTGTGCATCAAATACTTGATATTGAAACTCTAAAGGCTTGATGAGCATATCTCTTACGGGCTCTGTTGATAAACCCCAAAATAATAGAAGTGCCAAACAGAGAATAGCTTTTCCCCAGATTCGTTTAAAAAACAAAGCGCCAAAGGCAATCAGTAAAATCAACCCACCGGGTGGTAACACTAGTTGCGATAAAATTTTAGATATAAGTAACAAAGCAGCCCCTCTTTTAATTCTTCATGCCCCAAGTATGTCATACAAATGAAGCGCTATGAAATAAGCTTCTTTATGTCAATAACCAAGCCTAAAACTTGGTTAAATACCTAATCGTTTTTGTCAAGTTTAAATGGGTTGCGCTTTCAAAAAGCAGTTCTAGCCTGCCGTTTCATTCAAATACAGAGGAGTTCCTCATGTTACATTTTCGACGTTTTTCTGATGCATCTATCAGTGAAAAACTACTAGACACCATGTTTTTACTGACCATTGGCATTGGTTATCTTTTTGCCATGCTCAATCTTTATTATACCCATCAAGGTCGAGATGGTGAACCTGGTTTATCCGTCCAAGATGTAACATTAGCCTATTATGGTAGCCACAATCAAACACGCTTGGGAGCTGCCATCAATGGACCTATGGAGCCGAACCTTCCAAATCTAGCTGCCAAAACCACTATTCTTGATTGGATTCAACACGGCGCAACAAAAGAAGAATTTGAAGCAAAAGTTAATCCTATTATGCAAAGTAACTGCGTGATGTGTCATTCGGCTGCTAGCGGCATGAGTATTCCTCATTTTGATTCATATGAACATGTTTTGGAACTCACAGCAACTGATACAGGCGCAACGATTCCAGCCTTGGTTCGGGTATCTCACATTCATTTATTTGGCATCGCTTTCATCCTATTTTTAATCGGGCGAATTTTTCTTTTATGTGAACTACCTGTATTGTTTAAACGTATGGTGGTTGCAGCTCCCTTTGCCTTCCTTATCCTTGATATTAGCTCGTGGTACATCACTAAAATCATTCCAGAGTTTGCTTATGTTGTCGTGGCAGCAGGTGCTTTTGTTGGCATTACTTTCGGCTTACAATTACTCATCAGTATTTACCAAATGTGGCTTTATAAACCCAATAATGAGCAAGAATAACAAAATATTCAGCTCTTTACCCCATCAGCAATACTTGCTGTAAATTGAGCATCATGGATGCTTTTGTTCAAAAGGAGAACACTATGAAAAAAATTATTTTAACATCGATGGCTTTGGCTTTTTTAGGTATGACATCTAGCGCTGCTATGGCATCTGATGATATTAATGCCAAAAAGATTTTTAGTAAAAAATGTAAAATGTGTCATAGCTTAACAAAAAAGAAAGTGGGTCCTGCATTCAAAGATATGAATAAAGATTCAAGCATTCTATTGTCTACCATTACAGATGGTCGGAAAGGAACGATGATGAAATCATACAAGAAAAAACTTTCCAGTGATGAAATTGCCGCTATGGTAAGTTTTATTCAAGTACAGCAGGGTAGTTAAAAAAAAACTGTTGGAGTATAAAATAAAGTAGTACGTTTGAAATGAGGGAGGGAGGTTTTCATGTTTAAAAAAGTATTGGTCACGGCAGCGCTTCTTGCGCTGCCTCTATCTGTTGCTCATGCATCAGATGATGTACCCGATGGTAAAAAGATTTATCAAAACAACTGCGCCAGCTGCCACGGTATGGACGGCACAGTCAGTAAGTTTGGTAAGGATTTAAAACCATTTGCAGCTCGTAATCATCCTGCAATGTCTCAAGTTGTAAGCCGTGATGAAATGCGTCGTATCATTACTTATGGCGTACGTGGGACAGGCATGCGTGCGAAGAAATATGATCTTGAGCCTTTGGAAATTGAAGCGGTTATTGATTATATCAAAACGTTTGACTACAAACCAAACCTTGCGAATGGTAAAAAACGTTTTGAACAAGTTTGTTCTAGTTGCCATGCTATGAATGGACGTGGAGGCACTGGTTTAGGTGCTGCCAATTTAGTTTATTCTAAACTTAATTTAAAAGAAATTGTCCATACCCTTCGTCATGGTCGTTCAGGCACATTGATGACAGCCAATGAACATCAATTAAGCAATCCAGATATCAATGATGTTGCCCATTATGTTCTTTCACTTCGTTATCAAGCCAATCTTGGTAATGGTAAAAAACTATACGCCAAACATTGCCAATCTTGCCATTCAAGCCCAAGTAAAATTAAGCTTATTGGTAATGCTGCTAGACAAACAAAACTGGCTGATTTGAGTGATCAATTATTAGATCTTCGTATTCGTCATGGTCGCCATGTCAAACGCGCAGGCAAAGATGTGGAAAAACTATCATCGGATGAAGTTCGTGATTTGATGGCTTATATTCGTAAACAATAAGGTAACGATTTAGCTTAGCTATTATATTTTCCTGATATCTATATTAAAAAAGCTCACTTACAATCGTAAGTGAGCTTTTTTTTGCCATGTTATTAGAAAAATAAGAGGCAAGCTGAATCCATATACTTTTAATCTCTAAAATTACTAAAACTCAAGGGACGATCCATATCCATGCCTCGCACCAAATTCATCACTGCTTGTAAATCATCACGTTTTTTTCCAGTCACACGAACCTGCTCACCTTGAATGGCAGCTTGCACCTTCATTTTTTCATCTTTGATACATTTTACAATTTTTTTAGCGGTTTCTTTATCCACACCTTGCTTCACTGTGATCAGTTGACGACGTGTATCACCACTGGCTGCTTCAATATCACCATACTCCAAGGCATTGGTTTCAAGTTTACGGCGTACCATTTTGGCGCGTAAAATTTCAGCAACAGTATTAAGGTTGTTCACATCATCACCCACCAATGTGATTTTCCCATCATCTAATTCAATATTGGCTTTGCTATGCTTAAAATCATAGCGCGTGGTGATTTCTTTCTTCACCTGATTGACTGCATTATCCATCTCTTGCTCATTTACTTCACACACAATATCAAAACTCGGCATTATTTACCCCAATTCCCAAATTGTTTTACATGTCTCACAAACCAGACCTTTGCCCTTAGAAAAAGTGACACCTTGATGACAACATGGACATGACAAGGCATGAAGAACTTTTTGATTGATCAGAACAAATACAGCCATCGATATCAATAATCCTGCACCTAAAAAATACCACATCCAAGTTGATTGCCATATAGCCAAACCCACGGATACTGCCATCACCGCTGTATCAATCATGGCGATTTTTGAAAAAGCCATCAAAAAAGGATTATCTGGAAATTTTTTTATGTTCATGTTCTTTCCTTACTTCCTTGTTCTTACTATTTCCTGTTTTTCCATTCGTTTTTTGATTCTTTAAATGTCAGTGAATCATCCACATCTAACGTAAGACCATCAAATTCAGACATAAATGGATCATCTTCTTCAATCTTTTTTTGTAGTACTTCATCAATAGGTGTTTCAAATTGACTTGGAAAACCCTTATATTCAGAGACTGAACTTTCACTTCCATTATCTAAGCTTAAATTGGAAACATCATCAATATCTATATTCATGAAAGACATGTCTGACATAGCATCTAACACAGGCTCTTCTTTACTCATTGTCAAAGGTGTGTCATACGTATCAGGTAATAGCGACCCTCCCAAGCTATCAAATGACTGTTCACTCGGCTTTTCATCCATCATGGCTTCATCAGATGTAACGGGAATTCCATCAAAACCAATATCCTCTATAT
>JAUZQM010000103.1 GCA_030950985.1 Mariprofundaceae bacterium
CTGAAATAGCACTATTTTGGCGAAGGTATTGCTATAAGGTCTGTAATTTTATATTTCACGTATATTTATAGCAGCAATGCCGCCTAGTTAGAGCTTAGCTAACTGATGTTACGCACTTTATGACAAAGATGCATCATCCTATGCACTTAGGTTCTAAATTCGGCATACTTTGGAGGTGCGGCGTTATCCGCGCTGAATGAAGTATCAGGGCGCGGCTAAAGCCGCACTTCCAGAGTCATGAACACAGAGCAATCTTCATTCCCGAAAATCGATTGAAAGACCAAGGAATGACGGCGTGCGTAACATCAGTTAGCTAAAAAGGTATATAGAGATTACTTGGCTCAAGAAAATTACTTTGGTTTAAACGAGTTGTTGCAGTTGCTGTCGAATTTTGATCATTCAGGCAAAGTTGTAAGTCATCACTTTTTTCCTTATTTTCTGACGAACATTGCACCCAAAATTATAGCAGGTTTGGAAGTGTCAGAATTTCAACACCATCATCGGTCACTACCATTGTATGTTCAAATTGTGCGGATAATGATTTATCACGTGTTACCACGGTCCACTTATCGCCCAATACTTTCACCGCTGCTCTACCAATATTCACCATGGGTTCAATGGTAAACACCATGCCTTTTTTTAATATCAAACCTGTATTGGGTTTGCCATAATGTAATATTTGGGGTTCTTCATGAAATACTCTACCAATACCATGCCCACAATATTCACGGACAACCGAACATTTTTCTGCTTCTGCATACTGTTGAATCACATGCCCAATATCACCCAATGTTGCCCCTGGTTTGACAACGGATATACCCAATTCTAAGGCTTTGCGTGCCACTTCTGTCACTTTCTCTGCACGAATTTTAGGCTCGCCCACATAAAATGTTTTGCTTGTATCACCATGCCAACCATTGATAATAGTCGTAACATCCACATTAATAATATCACCATCTTTCAACTTTTTATCACATGGAATACCATGACACACCACATGATTCACTGATGTACATACCGACTTTGGAAAACCATGATAATTAAGTGGAGCAGGAATGCCGCCATGTTGGATGGTGTAATCATGGACAATTTCATTAATTTCATTGGTGGTCACACCCGGCTTAATATATTCCTCAATCATGACTAAGGTATTGGCTGCGTGATGACATGCGGGACGCATTTGCTCAATTTCTTGCGGTGTTTTGATTTGGGTCATAAATTTCCCTTACATTCGGTATAATTTGTTAAGCGGCGAAGCTGACTTAAGATGCTTCAAAGGTCATTATTAGAAGAATACAGGCGCTTATATTTGGCTCAACATGGCATGGCAATGTCTAAAGAAAAAGTTCTCTCTCGTCCAATCGAAGCACAGGTTCATCCTCACATGTTTTATCCTCAAAATGAAGTCCATCATTGCTTGCTACGTCATCTTTTATAAGATGCCCCAATGACTGAATCCCAGCCAAGCAAGCCAAACATTCAAGAAGCGTATGACTATTGCCAAAACTTAGCTTCTCAACATTATGAAAATTTCCCCACAGCCTCCAAGCTCATCGATGCACGTTTACGCCCTGCTGTCGCAGCGATTTATGCCTTTGCACGCACTGCCGATGATATTGCCGATGAAGGATTGGCTTCGGCAGAAGAACGTCTTCAAGCCTTGGATGTTTGGGAAGATTTACTCGATATATTGCCTCAAATCTTTGAACATCAATGTATTCACATCGCATTAAACGATGCGATTCAACGGTTTAAGCTGCCTGTTCAAGCGTTGCGTGATTTATTGACGGCTTTTCGCATGGATTGCCGCATTCAACGCTATGCCAATGACGATGAACTTATGCACTATTGCCACTATTCTGCCAATCCTGTGGGTCGATTGATGTTAGCCTTACATGGCATTCATGATGCAAAAGCCATACAAGCATCGGATGCAATTTGTACTGCCTTACAATTAACCAATTTTTGGCAAGATTTTTCCATTGATCACCCCAAAGGGCGTTGTTACTTGCCTGAAAGCTGCTTGCAAACTTGCCAATTGACCGCCGAACAAGTGATTCAAGGCGATGTGACGATTGAGCAAGTCCGCCCTGCTATTCAACATGCCTTTGATGTGACCGAATCATTATTTTTTCAAGGACGAGACCTTTTTTCCTTATTGCCTTTGCGTTTACGCGTACAAATTGTTGCCACATGGCATGGTGGCATGCGTATTCTAAAAGCCAGTCAATCCTTAGATAATCCTTTGATATGTCGCCCCAAACTTCATAAAAAAGACTGGTTCATCATGCTTCCAAACATCCTTTGGGATACATTATTCCCACCCAAGGCAAAGAAATGACACCACAAGATTACTGCCAACAACGCACCCGTGATTCGGGTTCTTCTTTTTTTTATGCATTGAATTTCTTACCTGACATCAAACGTCGAGGCATGATGGCATTGTATGCCTTTTGCCGTGAAGTCGATGATGTTGCCGATGAAGTCAAAGACCAGCGCCAAGCAACGCAAAAAATAGAGCATTGGCGACATGAAATTCATGATGTTTTTCATGCACAACCAGAGCATTCTGTAGGTAAGGAACTGCAATGGGCTTGCCAACATTTCGCTTGGGATGAAGAATTATTTTATGAACTGATTGATGGCATGTTGACGGATATTTCATGCAAACCATTTATCAAAGAGTCCGATTTAAAACTTTATTGTTACCGTGTTGCAGGCGTTGTTGGTTTATTGAGTATTGAAGTCTTTGGCTATCAACAGCGTCAATCACGTCACTTTGCCAGCAGCTTGGGCGAAGCTTTACAGCTGACCAATATTTTGCGTGATATTGCTGAAGACATTCAACGTGAGCGCATTTATTTACCCCAACAAGTTCGCTCTCAATTTCATGTGAGTGATCAAGATTTACGTGAAGGTAACATGACCCCTGAGCTACAACATTTATTGCATCATTATCAACAAAAGGCTGAACAAGCCTATCAACACGCCTTAAATAGTTTACCACTTGAAGATCGCATCAGCTTGCGTCCATCCATCATTATGGCAGCCATTTACCATGCTCAATTTGAAAAAATGAAAACGTTTGATTTTGATGTTTGGAAGCATTCAGGGCGCATATCATCATGGCAAAAAATTCGTATCGCTTGGCGTACATGGCGTTATGAAAAAAAATATGCACGTCAACACGATAACGTGCGTTACCCACTGACGTGGCACATCAAATGAATCAAAAAGTTGCCATCATTGGGGGTGGCTTGACAGGCTTAACGGCTGCGATTCGTGCCGCTCAACAGGGATATGAAGTAGATTTATATGAAGCTGCGCCAAGCTTGGGTGGTCGAACACGTTCTTTTTTCCATCCCCCCACCCAAACGTGGATTGATAATGGCCCTCATTTATTGATTGGTGTTTATCAACGTACCCAAGCTTTGCTTAAAGAAGTCAATGCTTGTTCACACATCCAATGGCAAAACACACTTGCTTTACCCTTGTGGGATGAACAACGCGGACATTTTTCCTTAAGCACATCGGATAAACTGCCTTTTTCATTGGCACTTATCCATGCTGTACTCAACATGCCTCAACATGGTTGGACATCCATGCCCAGCTTGATTCGTTTGGCTATTTCGATGAAGTTTTCACAACAAGGCAGCGTATCGGATTGGATGTCTCGTCAACATATATCCGCTCAATTACAACAGGATTTGATTGAAGTGTTGTGTTTAGGTGCGATGAATGAACCCATGCAACATGCTGATGCAGCCAGCTTTTGTTTTGTCTTACAAAAGGCATTTTCCAAACATCAATATGCCCGTTTAGGATGGTTCAACAAGCCTTTATCACAGGCTTTGATTCAACCTCTTGAAGCATATTGTCAACAACTTGGTGTTCGGATTCATACCTCGTCACGCATTGTCCAGCTTAAGAAAAACGCACAAGATTACACACTACACACCCATCAAACACAACACACATACAAGCATATTATCATGGCAACGTCTCCAAGTGTACGCAATCAATTATTGGCTATTCAAGAACATCTTGAAACACAAACGATTTGTAATATTCATCTATGGTTTCAAGAAAAAGTTGAACTACCGCATCCATTTATTGGGGCAATCGGCTGTTATGGTCAATGGTTTTTCGATGTCAGTCAGCAACACCAAACCCATTCGGGGTTATCGCATATTTGTGTGGTCATCAGTGCCGATCAATCGACTTTTTCTAAACAAGAAAAATTAGATCGTGTATTACAAGAATTAAAACAAATCAGCAAAAATCCCAAACTCAAACCTATCTATTATAAATTTATTACCATCAAAGATGCAACCAATGTGGTTCGTTCACATCAAAAATCCACCATGCCTGAACATATCATTGATGCTTGTGAACAACCTCAATCAGGTGAATTACCTGCGACCATTGAAACGGCTGTGATGCGTGGTGAAGATGCTGTGGCACAATTATTGAATCTACTTCAAGTTACCTGAATCTTTCGCTTATCAATCCTAATAGTGAATTTAACATATCACTTACCTAAGCAGCATCATTGAATCAATACAAATTCATGATTTTTCAAGTACCCATAAACCCATCAGAACGCTACACTGCGCGCGTCTGATTGGGGGTGACATGAGTTTACAAGAACACATCGAAAAACGGCGTACATTCGGCATTATCAGCCATCCCGATGCGGGTAAAACGACCTTAACTGAAAAGTTATTATTGTTTGGTGGTGCGATTCAGATGGCCGGTGCGGTAAAATCACGAAAAACGAATCGCCATGCGACGTCAGATTGGATGAAAATCGAGCAAGAACGCGGTATTTCAGTGGCTTCTTCGGTGATGAAGTTTAACTATCAAGTTGATGATAAAGAATATGATATTAACTTGCTCGACACCCCCGGACATCAAGATTTCTCGGAAGATACCTATCGTGTATTGACGGCTGTGGATTCCGCCATGATGGTGATTGACTCCGCTAAAGGTGTGGAAGCTCAAACCCAAAAATTGATGGAAGTTTGCCGTATGCGAAATACGCCCATCATTACCTTTATCAATAAAATGGATCGCGAAGGTCAGGAACCTTTGGATTTACTGGCTGAAATTGAAGAGAAATTACAAATTGAATGCGCCCCTCTTTCTTGGCCCATTGGTATGGGAAAAGCGTTTAAAGGTGTTTACAATTTATACAAAAAACAATTGCACATTTTCAAACCGGGTAGTGATAACCTTGATAACGCCGTTGTCATTGAATCACTGGATGACCCTAAACTGGACGAACTGATTGGTTTACAAGCTGATGATTTGCGTGCTGATATTGAACTACTAGAAGGTGCAGCGAATCCCTTTGATTTGGATGAATTTTTAAAAGGCAGTCAAACGCCGTTGTTTTTCGGCTCTGCCATCAATAACTTTGGTGTGCGCGAATTGTTAAATGCGTTTGTCGAGTTTGCACCGTCTCCCGTTCCCCGCGAAGCTGAAAGTCGCATGGTTCAACCTGATGAAAAAGATTTTTCTGGTTTCTGTTTTAAAATCCAAGCCAATATGGACCCAGCCCATCGTGATAGAATTGCTTTTTTTCGCATCTGTTCAGGAAAATTTAGCAAAGGCATGACCGTTCGCCACCATCGCATTGAGAAAAATATTAAAATACCCAATGCGACTATTTTTATGGCACAAGATCGTGCGCATGTTGAAGATGCCTATGCTGGCGATATTATTGGTATTCATAATCATGGCACCATTCGTATTGGCGATACCTTTACCACCAAAGAGCCGTTGAAATTTACAGGTGTACCCAATTTCGCGCCTGAAATGTTTCGCCGTATTCGTTTGAATGATCCGATGAAACGCAAACAGCTGCACAAAGGTTTGGTTCAGCTTTCTGAAGAAGGTGCTGTGCAAGTCTTTAAAACCCATTTGGGTAGTGATTATATTCTTGGTGCTATCGGTGTTTTACAGTTTGAAGTCACCGTCGAACGTCTAAAAACTGAATATAAAGTTGATGCTGCGTATGTTGCTACTGATTTTCAGGTCGCACGTTGGGTTACTTGCAACGATGATAAAAAATTCACTGAATTTAAACGCTCATTTGAGGCCAATTTAGCTGAAGATGGTGATGGATTTCTTACCTACCTTGCACCGAATGTTTGGAAGTTAAACTACACCATTGAACAATGGCCTGATGTTGTCTTCCATAAAACGCGTGAACAAATTTAGTGTACTGATGGATGATACGACCCATCATTATTATTTTTACAAGCAGTGTAACCAGAGCGTCGCTACGCTACAAACCCGTGACAGGTGGTTGCACGATGGATGAGACATTCTTTGGACAATTTATGATTATGGGTTGTGCTCGATTTTCCAGATCCACTTATATAGATTTTAGAGCAAGTTGAAGAACTTCCTTTGCAAAGAAGGTCAAGGAAGAGGGATGTCTGTAACCTATTGATTTTACTGACTATCCCGTCTTAAACGGGAAGCCATTTAACATGGATATAACGCTAATGATCACAGCTATAATTTTCTCGCAATTGATTCAGATAGGTCAAAGCCGAAACCTCTGATGCATGAATATAACTTGGGATATAATATGCTGTACGCATTAAAAATAAACTATGGACTTCCTTCTTTTTTTGGCAAAGGGAGTTTAGGTTTCATAGTTTAAATACGTAGCTATTTCGTGATGAATCCTAAATAGCTGTAGTTCCAAGAATCAAATTTAATAATGTATCAGCTTCAAAGGTTTGATATTCACCCGCTTGAATATTTAACGATTGCAAGGAAAGTGCGCCAATATCTGTGCGTTGCAATGAGCTTACATGATTCCCTACTGCTCCAAACATGCGGCGCACCTGATGATAACGTCCTTCATGTAAAACAATCGTGGCTGTTTTTTCACCTGTAACCGTCAGTTCAGCAGGTAAACATGGCGTATCTTCTGAATCCAATATCAGTGTGCCGCTGGCAAATGTTTCAGCTTCATCCCCTTTCAAGGTTTCAGCAAGGGTTACAGTATATGTTTTAGCGATATGATGTTTTGGACTGGTGATTTTATGGTTCAACTGCCCATCATCGGTCAAAATCAATAAACCTGATGTTTGTTTATCCAAACGTCCAACACTGGAAATAGCAGGTTTACGACCTAACCAACGTTCGGGGAAATCACTATAAATCAATCGCCCTTCTTCTTTACGTGAACACACAGAATCCAGCGGCTTATGATAAACAACCGTCAAACCATACGGATGATCCAAAGCTTTACCTTCCAACATGACTTCTGATGCCAATACTTTCTGCGAGCCTGATTTCGCTTTTTCACCATTCACCATTACCCAACCCGAACGAATCCAATACGCCACATCTTTGCGTGCACCGTATCCCAAATTGGATAATATTTTCTCTAAACGTTCTTTTTTTTGCATCAACTAACGCACTCCATGAATGATTTTAAAGCCATTGGCTTCGATAATAATGTGATATTCTCGCAAATGTTGAGACAACACCTGTTCATACGGTAACTGCCGATTCGCAACCATCCATAGTTGCCCACCGTGTTTTAAACTTTGGCAACCTTTGGCAACAATCGCTTGCCCCAAACTCAGGTCTCGTGTTTGTCCTGCATGAAAAGGAGGATTGCATAATACCCAGTCTAAATGATTGGGTAAGGCATCGCTGGTTGCGTCCAAATAATAATCATGACATTGAGCGTGCCACTTTTCAGTGTTTTTCTTAGCACATATTATGGCTTGCCACTCGGCATCAACAAGGTGTAAATGTTGTATATCCGCATGGTGTTGCAAAATATGCACCGATAACAAACCATAACCACAACATAAATCCATACCTTCACCTGAAAGTTTAGGCAGCTGCGATAATAATAATTTGGAACCTGCATCTTCGTGATTCCAACTAAATAAACCTGCTTGAGAATATAAGCCTAAAGCATCCACATGTTGCATATTCCCAGCTTGCAACCATTGATTGGCTAAATCTTTATCAAAATCCGTTGTTTTCCGAGCTGAAAATATCCGACATTTGGCTTTCGATGATCCATCAGCATAACCCGCCAAGGATGCCAAAGCATGTTGATAGGATTTTGCACCATGTACATTGGCACATGCCATGATGATGCGTCCACCTTCCGTCAACGATTGCATGGCTTTTGCCATGTAATACAGACTTTGTTGTTTGTTTTTATGTGGAAAAAACAAGGCAAGATCACTAATACCATCAATATCATGTGTACTTTCAATTCCCAATACTTTCAGCTTATCACTTTCAGGCTTGAAGTTCTGCTGACACATCAAATGGGATGTCAAAGCAGTCAACTGATTTAAAATCGGGTGGGATTGAGCATGCCAAACATGCACATTAAGCTGCTTATGACCTTGCTGACAAGCAAGTAAACCTGCTTGATATAATAAATCTATCGCTATATCGGAAGGCAAACCTACTTTTGGCACGCTTTGCGATAAAAGCAAGTTTCAATGGAACAATTTGGGATTTTACCAAAACAATCCACATAACCTTCTGCCAATTGTAATTGATGAATCAATGCAACTTTTTTCAACTTTTTTGCGCCTTGAATTTGGTAAGGTTTAGCGCGTTCCAACAATACTTTCTTGGTTAATTTATTTTTTTTAGGCATGGGCGATACTCCATATTTTTTGGGCAACGTAGGTATAAAAATATGATATGCAAGCATGAATTAAATGCGCCTTGCAATAAACTGATGTTACTTACTATTCAACACAAACACACCATTCTAATCTTTGGCAGGTAATTTTCTTGAGCCGAGTAAGCTCTAGCTATTCCCGTAGGATGATCATGAGAAAAGATAATATTGCTTGCCTAATACAGGAAATATTCATCGCACTTGAAACGCTATTTGACCTTCAACCATCTCTTTCTACTATCCCGACAGTCAAGAGTCTTCCAAACTCTTAGATTTTGGAGGAGATGCTTCATGCGTTCACTTATTTTATTTGATTGTGATGGCACATTGACCGACTCCAACAGCTTGATTGTGCATGCGATTCAGGGCGCGTTCACGGATATGGAACTTACAGCACCATCGGACAACGATGTTTTGCAATCATTGGGGATGTCCTTGCATGGTGTACTTGAATCGTTGTTGGAAAAACAAGCTACGCAAGGTGTGGATATTCAAGCCTTGGCGAAGCATTACCGTGAGCATTATTGGCATGGCGAATCGGATATTCATTTATACCCTAAAGTTTTGGAAACATTAGACATTCTGAAACAACGTGGTTATTGGATGGCGATTGTGACAGGTAAATCAAAACAGGGTTTGTTGCGTGTATTGGAGCGTTTCCCCTTGCAAGATTATATGCTGACTTGGCGGACAGCCGATTGTTGCCCATCAAAACCTCATCCTGCGATGGCGCAAGAGTGCATGCGAGAATTGGGTGTGGATAAAGCGAATACCAGTTTGGTCGGCGATGCTCATTTTGACATGCGTATGGCACAAGCAGCGGGTATTCGTGCATTGGGTGTATCATTCGGCATGGAGAGCGGGCAAGTGTTATTGGATGAAGGTGCTGAAGCTGTCGTACAATCATTCGATGCCTTGTTAAACTATTTTCCACCGATACAAGATTAAGAGGAATTGATGATGAAAAAAATTATAAAATATAGTTTAGGTGTTTTGGCATTACTGATGATAATTCTGCTGACCATCCCTTTCTTTTTGAATGTGGACGATTACCGCCAACAAATTGAACATGAAGTTCAAGATGCAACGGGTAGAACATTGCATATTGGTCATTTGGAAGCGTCGTTGTTTCCGTGGATTGGTGTGGTGCTGAATGATGTTCGTTTGGAAAATAGACAAGGTTTTTCAAAACAAGATTTTTTACAAGTCGATCAAGTGAATGTGCAAATTGCACTGTTACCCTTATTTCACAAAGAACTCGAAATTAAACGCTTTAGTCTCGAAAAACCACATGTATTTCTTGAGAAAAACACACAAGGTGAGAGTAACTGGGGTGATTTAATCGCCAAGCCAGTGGCGACTTCAGCAACACGCAGTCAATCCGCTAAACCATCCATTCAAGCATCGACAACGAAGCCTGTAAATACTCAAAAACAGGATGATTCGCAAAAGCAGCCTGCTTCACCGATGTTGGCAGGTTTGACGGCTGATATGATGGTGTTGAACAATGGTTCGTTGATTTGGAATGATGAACAAAAAAAGCAACATATATCGATGACATCGCTTCATTTACAATTGGATGATGTGCAATTGGATAAGCCGATTCAAGTTCACTTTTCAGGTAAGTTGAATCAAGATGAAATAAAGTTGGATGCCCAAGTTGGCCCTTTGGGTGACCTTGGTAATCTTGATGTTTACCATTTGCCTGTGCAACTGCATGTGCAAAGTTTTGGTTTACAACTTGCACCGTGGGCAGATTTGTTGCCCCCATTTCCAGCCATGTTAGGTGATATCAAACAAGCTAAAGTTCGTTTTGATATGCAATTGGAACAACGTCCCGATGGCGCACATTTGATGGCAGGGCAATTTAGTTTATTGGCTGCGATGAACTTGGCATTGGATTGGAAAATGGAAATGCCCACTATGAATCATTTGGATATGCATGATTTATCACTGAAAATCAATGATAAACATGTGTTGAGCATGCAAGGTAAGGTCAAACAGTTGACCAAGGCATTCAATTATCAAATACGTTTGCAAAGTGATGTGTTGCAACGAACATGGTTAACGCAATTATTTCCTGATATGAAAGCCATGTATGCAGGCAATCACCAACCGTGGGAAACGATAAAAATGGGGGCTTCTTTGGCGGGTAACAGTGAACATGTCGAAATTCGTGATTTGCAATTTAAGCTTAATGATGAAGTGATACAAGCCTCTGGTAATGTGGCTTTTGCAAACTCGCCTGATATTCGTTTGCGTATTGCAGGCAAAAATTTACACCTTGAACCTTGGTTGCCTGCTTCATCAGATGCGTCTTCCCCTGCATCGACAGCTGCAACGGCAACAAAAGATGGCTATGCGGAACAAGCTGCATCGAATCCTGATAGCCAAGCAAGCGTGGTGAAATCTGAAACGGCGGTAAAACCTAACAAGCAGGTAGAACCAGACTTGCGTTTTCTAAAAACATGGCGTGTGGCATTGCAATTACAAATGGAACACCTGTTTGTTCAAGGTTTGGATATCGCACATATACGCATGATTTTGAATGGTCAAAAAGGCATGTTTACCTTGGATCCACTGCAATTTGAGCTGGCAGGTGGATCACTATTAGAAAAAGCAAACGTCAATGTAAATACATATCCTGTGCAATGGAATGAATCATTAAATATCATAGGATTACAATTACTTCCTGTGCTTCAAGCAGTTGCTGAAAGTGATATGTTGGATGGTAGTTTACAACTCAATACGAATTTTAGTGCCATCGGTTTGTTGCCTGAAAGCATCAAACATGGTTTGGAAGGAACAGCCCAATTTTCCTTGTTAAATGGGCGCGTCAAAGGTTTTGATATTGCAGGTGGCTTGCGGAATATCACCAGTTTTGGGCAAGGAAATCCATCAAAATCCACTGATTTTGCGCAGCTACAAGGCAGTGTTCGAGCCCATCATGGCATCATCAAAAATAACGATTTATTTATGGCATCACCGTTGTTTCGATTGTCGGGAAAAGGCAAGATACGTTTGCCTGATATGAGTATGGATTATCATGTTCGACCTAAATTGATTGGTTCTTTGGTAGGACAAGGCGATCAGGATAAAAATAGATATGGATTGACGATACCTTTGCATATTTATGGCCCTTTTGCACAGTTGACAGTGAAGCCAGAAATTACAGCCAATAATGTATGGCAAGAAGCACAACGCTTAGGGAAAAAGAATCCCAAACTGGGTGGGGTATTGAAGAAATTGAATAACAAGCCTGTTCAAAAATTATTGAATGAAAATTTACCTCCGCAACAAAAAGAAAAAATCAATCAAGCCTTAAAAGGTTTGTTCGGGTTATAAATCATGGCAACAACATTTGAACATTTACGCATGCACCCTGATCGACCACAAATTCGCCAAATTCGTCGAGCGGCTGACATGTTGCAGAAAGGTGCGTTTGCGGTTGTACCCACAGAAACAACCTATGCCATCATGATGCTGCCCGAAGCCTTAGAAGCACAAACAGCGGTAAGACAATTGCGGAAATTGGATCAAAAACATTTATGGTCATTGGTAGTGTCTGATTTATCTCAAGCCGCTCAATATGTGCGTATGGATAACCAAGCTCACCGAATGTTGAAACGTTGTTTGCCTGGGCCTTATACCTTTATCTTACCTGCAAGCAGTACCTTGCCTAAACGTGTGTTTGGTAAACGCCGAGATATTGGTATTCGCATCCCATCCCATCCCATTTGTTCGATGTTATTGGATGAATTGAGACAACCTTTGTTGGCGACATCCATGCAACTTCCTGAACAAGAGGTGTTGATGAATCCTGATGACATGGTTGGACAGTTGAAACATCTACATGCGGTGGTGATGGATGCAGGTTGGGGTGGCATGATGCCAACGACAATTGTTGATTTGTGTGACGGTGAAGCGGCAGTATTAAGGCAAGGCTTGGGTGATTGGCCATATCCATCATAAGAAAAATAGTTGAGTAATGTTAGCATGTATGACTCGGAAGTGCGGCTTTAGCCGCGCTAAATGCTGTAAAGGCACGGCTAAATCCGTACTCTCAACGAATGTTGAAAAGTAATAAGGGTGAGGTTTGACGATAAAAAGGGGAAGGGAAGGGAAGTGAAACCTAAAGCAACATATTCAACAGAAATGAGTACGATGGAGAAAAAAGGAGCAGCCTCATTGGCGGCTATTTTTGGACTGAGAATGCTGGGGTTATTTTTAATTTTACCCGTATTTTCAACCTATGCCCATGGTTTAGAAGGTGTTTTGGAACACCCCGAATTGGTCGGTATTGCTTTGGGTGCTTATGGGTTAACCCAAGCTTTATTACAAATTCCATTTGGTATGATGTCGGATCGTTTTGGTCGTAAACCTGTGATTGCTGCGGGTATGATTTTATTTGCAATCGGCAGTGTCGTTGCTGCGCTTTCGACAAGTATTGAAGGTGTTTTATTGGGTCGAATTATTCAAGGCTCAGGAGCGGTAGCGGCAGCCATTACCGCATTGGTCGCCGATTTAACACGTGATGAACATCGCACGAAGGCGATGTCGATGATTGGTATGACCATTGGTATTTCCTTTGCTGTTTCGATGGCATTGGGTCCTATTCTTAATGCTTGGATTGGTGTGGATGGTATTTTTTGGTTAACGGGTGTCTTGGCATTGCTATCTATTTTAGTGTTATATTGGGTTGTTCCTGATGTACAACATGTGGGACACCATAGTGATAATGAAGTCAGTGTGGGTAGTTTTGGACGTATTTTAAAAGATGTTAATTTATTGCGTTTGGATGCAGGTGTGATGATTTTACACGCTTCGTTGACCGCAATGTTTGTGGTGTTGCCGATGGTTCTTGCGGATAAATCGCTACATATTTTACCACTAGAAGAACAATGGAAATTGTATTTACCTGTGATGATTTTGTCATTTGTATTCATGATTCCCTTGATTATTGTGGCGGAATCAAAACGAAAAATGAAACAGGTTTTTATTTTTGCCATTGCTTTGTTGGGCATTGCCTGTTTGATGTTAGCCATCCAAGATGCCTCATTATGGGGTATTGCTTTTGCCTTGCTTATTTTTTTCACAGGCTTTAACACCTTGGAAGCAAGTTTGCCTTCACTCGTGGCAAAATATGCACCAGCAGGCATGAAAGGCACTGCGATTGGTGTGTTTAATACCAGTCAATTCTTTGGCGCATTTTTGGGCGGTGTTTTGGGTGGTTTTGTCTATCATCCAGCCTTGCAAAATTATGCGGTGGTATTTGGACTTGTTGCAGGTTTATTTGTGCTTTGGTTGATCATTGCTGCAACCATGCAACAGCCTCCTTATCTTGCCTCACGTTCTTTTCATATTTCAATCACCAACGAAGTGCAAGCCAAAGCGTTGGAATGTAAATTGCTGGAGATGGTGGGTGTGAATGAAGCAGTAGTGATTTTGGATGAATCATCGGTTTATTGTAAAATAGATAATAAATTGGTGGATGAAGAAAAATTGTATGCGATGACAACAGGGTAAGGATAAAAAAAAGGAGCGTCATAAGTGAAAAATATTTTTGAAAAAATTCTTTGGAATTCACGTTATTTAACGTTATTAGCTGTATGGTCATGTGTGGTGGGGATGGCATTATTATTTATATCCTCAGCCTTTGATATGTGGGAACTATTGTTGGAATTTATTGATGTTTATTTCTTTGGCCATGAAATTGAAGGCTTTCATATTATTTTAGTGAGTCATGTGATTACAGCGGTGGATGACTTTTTATTGGCGATTGTGTTGTTGATTTTCGCTTTGGGTGTTTATGAATTACATATTGATAAAATTGACTTTGCTCGAAATGATCCTGCGGCTGGAAAATTGTTACAAATTGAATCATTGGATGATTTAAAAGATCGTTTGGGCAAAGTGATCTTAATGATTCTAATTGTGGCATTTTTTAAGAATGTCTTGCATGTGACCTTTGATGACCCACTGAATATTTTATATATGGGTGCTGGTATTTTCTTGGTATCATTGGCGCTTTATTTTGGTCATAAAGCAGGCGAACATTAATTTATGCCTGCCCCACAACATCGTTGGCTAGGGCGAGTTTTAGATGGCTTGTTGTTTGTTAGTACGATTGCATCGGTCGCGGTTGGTTTTTGGGATGCATCCCCCTCTTGGGCTGATCCTGCGGTGTTGGTGATATTTTTTGTGTTATTCGCTGTGCTCTGGAATATATCTGAAGATCGACCATTATATTTAAAGAAGAATTGGCTTGATTTGGTATT
>JAUZQM010000104.1 GCA_030950985.1 Mariprofundaceae bacterium
TTATTTAATTTGGCGTATTTTGGATGTTTATATTGATTCAACTAAGCTTGAGAAAGAGTTGACCTAAAAGAGCCTTCTACAATAGATGTAAGAAAAGGTAAAAGTGATGAAATAGCTGATATTTTTTTTAAAGGTTTTAGAGTCTAAAGAAGCGATATTATCTGCTTTATTAACTCGATCTAGTTGAATAGAAACTAGTGGAGTGTATGATTAGAGACGAGTCAATTGGCTGAAATAATAAAAATAAAAGCGTGGGTGAGTCGTATAGGGATGCCATTGTTTATTGGAAAGAAAGATAAACAACAGAATACTCGAAGGTTTAAATTCAGTATTACATCCTTCAAAACGTAAAGAACACGGATACAAATTTAAACATCTTAAAAGCATCCATTTCTGTGATCTTATCTGGATCACTTATCTCATGATTTGTACGTCTACGGAATCCGGTGAAAGCTTATGGTCTCTTCATCTGGAAATGAGCCAGTGAGGATGCCTTGTTGTATTTTACTGATATTCATAATCATAGGACCTGTCCAAACACCACCCAAAGCAATACCAATATTTTGTTCCTTAATCATTTGATAATTGGAAATTATTTTTACTGGCGGTTGACGCTTAGGGAACAGAAGTTTGACCGTTTCATCCTTATAAAAATGAAGGCTTGCAGTTTGGGAAGCATTCTTCCAAGTACCCAATAACTGCTCAATGGTTGTTGCTGGTGTTTGAGGTGCTTCCATTGAAGTACAAGATGCCATCATACATATCATCAATAGCAATATATATCGTAAAATCATGAATCATCCTTATCATCGTTTTATAGCATGTATCAACATAAAAAAAGGGAGGCAAAAAGCCTCCCTTTTAAGTTTTAATTTAACAATTTAAGCAGAATAATTAACGATGAGGCGCGCCAGGGTTACCAACAGTAACTGCTCTTGTTGATGTTAAAAATGCAGCAACATTAGCAATATCAGCATCCGTTAAATGAACGGCAATATTACGCATGATAGCCTGAGGATCATTATCACGAGAGGCATCATCTTCAGATGATGGTGTATCATGACCTGCGCGGAACGCTTCAAGTTCATGTTTCAAGTAAACATAACGTTGGCCACCAATCGCAGGGAACATGTTGCCAGCAGAGCGACCATGAAAACCATGACAACTCATACATGCAGAAATGCCTCGGGAAGGAATACCATGTTCAACAAGAATTTGACCTTTATAAGCAGTGCCAATTTCTTCACCATCTTTAATCATTTGATCCAAGTCAGATCCTAAAAATGGTGTTCTAAGACTATGAACATAAGAAGCAACATCACGACGTTGTTCTTCACTCAGTGCCTTAGCAATATCATTCATTTGATACATGGTATTGTCCATGCGCTTGTCAGTAGAAAAATCTTCTAACTGTTTCCAAATATATTTTTGCACTTGATAAGCTAAACGTGGCGTACCCATATCATCTGCACCTAAACCACCGGCACCATGACAACTAGCACATGCTGGAACATTGTCGCCTACGCCATTTTCAAAAATAACACGACCATTTTCTGGATTGCCTATTGACTCTTCCGCCATAGCACTCGGAGCCATCCAGCTTGCACCCAATAACATGGCTGCACTTATTAGTATTAAACGTTTCATCCTAAACCCTCCTATTGATTGCGATAATTTTTAAATTAATCGTCTTCACTGCATGCAGTTTTAAACATAAAAACTACAACGATAAGCGCTGTAGCCGCAATCACAGCATACATCTTAAATACATCAGCTGTTGTGTAATTTACGGTGCTTTCAATAATTGCCCACATAATATAAGCCTCCCAGCATTAAAAAAATTTAACCTAAATAAAAATCAAGTCGCCATGATGCCAACTTTTAATGCTAACTCAAGAATATATATTAAATTTAAATAGATTTTTTTTTATCACCTAAATTTCCGGATAAATAGATCGTTAAATTTATCTTAAGCTTAGTTGAAAATTTGATTTCCATGTAACATAATGATCAATATAAAGTGTATTATTTTATAATCTAAGTTATGAACTGATGTTACGCACTTTAGGTGAAAAAGATGCATCATCCACAGTCCTTAGATTCTAAATTTGGCATGCTTTGGAAGTACGGCTTTAGCCGCTCGCTGATACTACATTCGGCGCGGCTAAAGACGAACTCCCAGAGTAATGAACACACAGCAACGTTCATTCCCGAAATCCGATTAAAAGATCATGATATTCGTAATATCAATGATTAAATGGTCAATTCTTGTCTGTAATCTCACAAGAAATTCTATGTTACTTTTCTTCAAAGACGTAAAATTAGCATTGGATTAAAATTTTTCAGTTGTACCAAAAAAATACAAGCATTGAGAAATTAATTATCTCCGACAAAAATACTTACGAAAAGCGTAAAAAATTGAAAGGTTAATGGATAAAAAGTTAAAAAACTTGTTTTCAAATACTGATGATCATGCCACATCTCAAAATATGCAGTGCTATATTTTGGGCGTTTAAGAATGGATTTAATGTGTATTTATAAATACTCGGTCTTCTTGCTGGGAGCTTCCATAAGCAAGCGATTTACATGATACTCGTGGAATCGAGAATATTTGAGGTTTCCTTGCCGAAGCCTTGTTGAAAGAAGTCGATGATGGTTTATATGTTGCCAAGCGAGAGGGTCAGAATCGTATTTATAGCAATACATTATCACGATACTCTGAAATTTAGACCAAAAAAATCCCGCCTGAAATAAATCAGACGGGATTTAGAAAGAAAATTTATGTTTTAAGCCATATCTCTAACGTGTGCATTCAAACGAGACACACGACGTGATGCTTGACGCGTATGGATTAAAGATTTTCCGCCAGCGCGATCAAGCAAGGCAACAGCTGTTTTCAATGCAACATTTGCCGCGTCTTTCTCGCCTGCTTCAATTGCATTTTCTAATTTCTTGATTGCAGTACGCATGGTTGAACGCTGAGTACGGTTCAACGCGCGTTTTTTAAGATCTTGACGCGCACGCTTCAATGATGATACATGATTAGCCACTAATTCACCCCTTGTTAGCACATCTTTCCGATGTGAAACACTCAAAAATGAGCGGCGAAACATAAATAATAAAGAATAAATGTCAATCCTTTTGATTTTATTTCTATAGAAGTGAATACTTTACTGGACGAGGTGTTATCGATTTGATGCAATGCCGCCATGCTATCTTCTCATGCTTCTCCTTCGTGGCGCAAATGGTCACAGCACTTTTTATTGAATCAACCTCAAGCGCAGAAGGATGGTGTTTGGGTGCATGCATGTTCGCTTGGAGAAGTGGCTTCCATTGTCCCCCTTATTCAACATCTTCACGCACAAGGTCATCCTATTCACCTCACAGTGATTACGAGAACAGGCTTTGAACACGCTTTAAAACAAGTGGGTGATATCGCAACAATTTCCTATTTACCGTGGGATTTACCCACATTGATGCGTCGTTTTGTCCAATGTTTGAAACCTAAATTATTATTGCTCACGGAAACTGAATTTTGGCCAGGGATGTTGAAGGCTTGTGCGAACCAAGGTGTCAAAGTGGTGGGCATCAATACACGCATTTCAGATCGTTCCTTTCCTAAATATTATGCCACGCGTTTTTTTTGGCGACGTTGGCTAGCTTATGTGGATATGTTTTTACCCCAAAGTGATGTGGATGCGGAGCGTTTAATCGCGATGGGTGTCGATGCATCAAACGTCCAAGTGGTGGGTAATTTAAAGTATGCAGTGACAGTACCAAAGGTAAATGTTCAAAATTTAAGGCAACGTGTGGATGCAAGCGAGACGCGCCCGATTGTGTTGGTGGCAAGCACCCATGATGATGAAGAACAACGTATTCTAAAGATGTGGCAAGTTTGGCATCGACAACAGCCTGATATGTTGTTGGTGATTGTTCCTAGGCATCCAGAACGTTTTGATGTGGTGGAATCGATGATTGCCAACCAAGGGGTAAGCGTGGTGCGTTGGTCACAAGAGGCAAACACACAAGGTGCGGATGTCTTGTTAGTGGATGCGATAGGTGTGTTGCAATCGCTTTATACCATTGCTGATATTGCCATCATTGGGGGAAGCTTAGTGCCTGTGGGTGGACATAACCCCTTAGAAGCGGCGGTTTGTGGACGTGGTGTGATAACAGGGCCCTATATTCAAAACTTTCGAGAAATCATGCGAAATATGCAAAAAAATAACGCGGCGATGGTTGTCAATGATGATGAAGAACTTGAATCTTTGGTGAACACCCTGTTGCGCGAGCCTGAACAACTCCGCCGTTTACATGCGCATGCTGCTTTATTGATGCAAAAAAATACGCAAGTGCTTGAGCGAGTATGTCATGTTGTTGAATCTCTTTTATAACGGATGTTATGCACCTTGGATGAAAAAGAAACGTTATTCCATGCTTTGGAAGTGTGGCTTTAGCCACGCGCTAATACTTCATTCGGCACGGCTAAAGCTGCACCCCCAGAGTAAAGTAATGAACACACAGCAACGTTCATCCCTAAAATTCGATGAAAAGATCACAGGATGATGGTATGCGTAACATCAGTAATATAATCTATAATACAATACCTTCGCCAAAAATTGATAGGGTAGCCTCTTTGCCATAGCATGATTTTTTTCAAAAAAAATAACCAAACAAAAGAAGCTACCCATGAACGAAATAATGCGCACTCTACTGCC
>JAUZQM010000105.1 GCA_030950985.1 Mariprofundaceae bacterium
ATACGAATGGCAAAATCTTCGGCATGAGCTGGGAAAATTTCAACCACATCGCCGCGTACTCGAAAGGTGCCGCGATGAAAATCCATATCGTTGCGTTCATATTGAAGCTCAACCAGCTTATTGATAACAGAACGTTGGTCTACATCGCGCCCGACTTCAAAATATTGTAACATATTACTGTAGGCTTCGGGGCTTCCTAAACCATAAATACATGATACAGAAGCGATAATAATCACATCTTCACGCTCTAAAAGTGCGCGCGTGGCGGCATGGCGCATACGGTCAATTTGTTCATTGATGGCCGAGTCTTTTTCAATGTAAGTATCGGATGACGCTACATAGGCTTCAGGTTGGTAATAATCATAATAAGATACAAAATATTCGACAGCATTGTTGGGAAAGAATTGTTTAAATTCGCCATACAGTTGTGCAGCCAGTGTCTTATTTGGGGCAAGAATCAAGGTTGGTTTTTGGGTCTTTTCAATGATACAAGCCATGGTAAATGTCTTACCTGAACCTGTAACGCCCAATAATGTTTGGTGTTGTTCACCGTGTTCAATACCGCTAACCAACTCTCGAATCGCTTGGGGTTGATCGCCACAGGGTTCAAATTCTCCATTCAGTGTAAAGTGCATCGGCGCAGGATATGTTTTTATCAGTATATGGGTACTTTTATCTGATGATTTACCGTTGATGATTGAGATACTGATGTTACGCATACCATCATTCCGTGGACTTTTAATCGATTTTCGGGAATGAAGGTTGCTGTGTGTTTATTTATTGTCGTTTTAAGGTAAAGGTATTCAACTGGACTGCTGGATACAGAGCATAATGACGTGGTTACCCTATGTTTTTTTACTTTGGTTGGATATTTTTTCTAAGGCTGTATTTGATTTTATATTTTCATGGAAAACTTCGACTTTTTACCCTTTTTTGTAGATTGTATCAAGGCTCTTTTTGGTTAAATTTAAATCATTGGCGATCAAGTATAATATACCTCTATCAGGATACTTTCGAGCGAGTGTTTTCAGTTATTAACACTGATAAATTTTCGGAAGTTTTACCCATTGGATCACTCCTGACATCAATGCTCATCCCCATACTGCCATTCTTATTTATTGTCATTGCTTATAGTGCAGCTTCTGAATTTCATCATCTTGTTGCACCAGCCACACCATTCAAATAAATTGAGAAAGAAACGTCATCCTCGAAATATTTTATCGGGAATCTAATGGCTACAACAAAGAAGACCCTCGACACAAGCACTCGAGGGTGACAATAAGGACATCAGTCATGTAATCTGAAACCGTCGGCAGGCATTATTGGTGCTTAAACGTGCCAAATCATGCAAAGGCATATTCCGAACATCGGCAACACATTGTGCGACATGTTGAACAAAACTTGGGTCATTGCGTTTCCCACGCATCGGCACAGGTGCTAAGTAAGGCGAATCTGTTTCAATAAGAATCGCATCATCAGGCACTTTTGCTGCCACTTCACGTAATTCATCATTGCGTTTAAAAGTCACATTACCTGAAAAAGAAATCGACATGCCCATATCTAACGCTTGAGATGCTGCTTCCCAGTTCGATGAAAAACAATGCATAATACCACCACATGTTTGAATATTTTCTTCTTTAAGAATGCGTAAACAAACTTCATCGGCATCACGCATGTGAACAATCACTGGTTTATTGAGCAAATGAGCGGCACGAATATGTGTGCGTAAACGTTGTTCTTGCACTGCGGCATCAACACGAGTACGAAAAAAATCCATGCCCGTTTCACCAATAGCAACGCACTTGTCATGGTTTGCCAAGCGGCAAATATCCTCAACAGTGGGTTCTTGTTTGGTTTCATGGTTGGGATGAACACCCACAGAAAACCACACACCCTGACGTGATTCCACCAAGTTTATCAGGCGATTTGTTTGTTCCAATTCAACAGCCACCGCCACAATGCGGCTTACACCTACTTGTTTCATGCGTGCAAAAACATCATCGCGATCATCATCAAAGGCTTCAAAATCAATGTGGCAGTGGCTATCAAATAATTCCATGCTTAAGCTCCCATGATGGCTTTTAAATGTGCTAAAGTAACATGATGTACATCATCCAGTGCATGAGGATTGCCCAACACTTGAATGCCATCGCTTTCAGGTTCGCCAAGTTCAGAAACAATCAAATCCGCACCCTCAAACTTTTGTTGAGCGGTATAATCATTGATGGTGATGACACATTTGATGTGGGCAGCCAGTGCCGATAAACAACCATTACCTGAATCTTCCAACGCCAATGTATTTTCAGCAGGGATACCCAGTTGTTCCAATGCATAGTTATAAATATCAGGTGCAGGTTTCTTAGCAGGTACAATGTCGCCCGCAGCCAATACTGCAAAACGGTCAAACCATTCTTTACCTAAAGAGTGTTCAATCAAAGCATCGAGCGCAGCAGGTGTGGTGGTCGTAGAAATACCCAATGTAATACCTTCTGCATAGGCTTCTTCAAGCAAACGTAGCACACCTTTACGCAAAGGAATCAAGCCATCTGCAATCAATGTTTGATAATGAATGGTTTTGCGCGCATGTAATGCAGCAATATCCTCAACCGACATATCAGGCAAACCACCACGCTTGATATCAAATTTCATACGTTCTTTGCCACCCGTAACAGTTAAGAGTTCACCGTATGTTTCAACATCCCAACGACGTTCTAAACCTGCTTCTTCAAAGGCTTTATTAAAAGCAACACGATGCCCATCGCGCTCTGTATCTGCCAATGTCCCATCGACATCCCATAAAATACATTTTAACTCAGTCATGCTTACCCCCTCGAAAATCTGTGTGGCAAACCCTATGATACCGCCATGAGTACTACCATCCATATCACACCCGACATACAAACAGAAAAACCTGCCTTAAAAAAGCCACCCATGTATAAGGTTATCATGCTGAATGATGATTACACACCGATGAATTTTGTGGTGGAGTTGCTAACACGATTTTTTCATTGTGATGATGACAATGCCAATCGTATTATGATGTCGATACATCAAACTGGTGTAGGCATTTGCGGTATATATCCTAAAGATATTGCAGAGAGTAAGGTCATGAAAGTGGAAGCCTACTGTCGTAAACACGGGCATCCTTTATGCTGTAGTGTGGAAAAAGAATCCGAAGAATCCTAATTGTTGAAGTAAGGAGGCAAAAAATGGGCATTTTAAATGAAGAACTGGAACAAACGCTTAATTCTGTATTCCAATTGGCACATATACGTCGCAATGAATTTGTGACTGTAGAACATCTTTTGCTGGGATTATTGGATAACGTTTCCTGCCAACAGGTATTGAATGGTCTTAACGCTGATAGTGAATCCTTAAAACAGAAACTTGAAACATTTATTGATGACCATGTGGTTATTTTACCCGAAAATATGGGTGAAACCACGGCAAGCATTGGTTTACAGCGGGTGGTTCAACGTGCTGTTATGCATGTTCAAGCAGCGGGTAAAGAAGAAGTGACTGGTGCGCATGCTTTGGTCGCTATTTTTTCAGAAAAAGATTCACATGCTGTGTTCTTTATGAATGAATTAGACCTGCATCGTTTGGACGTGGTGACATATATGTCACATGGCATGTTAAGTTTACCCATTGAAGAAAGTAACCCTGAAACTGACGGAAACCATCAACAAGAACACCGTCAAGGCGAAGGAAAAACCTTACCGTTGAAGCGGTTTTGTGTGAATTTAACCGAACGCGCCAAAGCAGGACGCATTGATCCATTGATTGGACGAGATGCCGAATTATCACGTTGCATGCATATTTTGTGTCGTCGTCGTAAAAACAATCCTTTGTTGGTGGGTGAAGCAGGTGTGGGTAAAACTGCTTTGGCAGAAGGCTTAGCCTTACGCATTGTAGAAGAAAATGTGCCCGAAATATTGTTAAATACCCATGTTTATGCTTTGGATATCGGAGCTTTATTGGCAGGCAGTAAATACCGTGGTGATTTTGAAGAACGCTTAAAAGCAGTGATTCAAGCCATTCGCAAAGAAGATCGTGCTATTTTATTCATCGATGAAATTCATACGATGATTGGTGCAGGTGCTGCCAATGGAAGTGTGATGGATGCTTCCAATTTATTAAAACCAGCACTTGCCAACGGTGAATTGCGTTGTATTGGTGCAACGACTTATCAAGAATACCGACAAGTCTTTGAAAAACAGTCTGCTTTGGCGCGTCGTTTCCAAAAAGTGGATTTGGATGCCCCGAGTATTGATGAAACCATTGATATTCTTCAAGGTCTTAAAAGTCGTTTGGAAAGCCACCATGACGTGCATTATTCTCAAAATTCCTTGGAAACTGCGGCAAAGCTTGCAGCACGTTATATTCAAGAACGTCAACTGCCTGATTCTGCCATTGATGTGTTGGATGAAGCGGGTGCTGCCGTACATTTGCAAGCAGGTGGTAAACGAAAAAAACACATCAACATCAAGGATATTGAAAACACCATTACCAGTATGGCTCGTATTCCAGCGCGCCAAGTATCCGCGACGGACAAACAAAGCCTACAATATTTAGAGCGCAACTTAAAACTGGCTATTTTTGGGCAAGATTCAGCCATTGAGCAGCTTTCATCGAGTATTCGTTTATCCCGTGCTGGTTTGTCTCACCCCGATAAACCGATTGGTAGTTTTTTATTTTCAGGCCCAACAGGTGTAGGGAAAACAGAAGTCGTTCGTCAATTATCACGCATTATGGGCATTGAATTGATTCGTTTTGATATGTCGGAATACATGGAAGCCCATGCTGTATCACGCTTGATTGGCTCACCTCCAGGGTATGTCGGTTATGAACAAGGTGGTTTACTAACCGATGCCATCAACAAACATCCACACGCAATATTGTTGCTCGATGAAATGGAAAAAGCACATCAAGATGTCTTTAATATTTTATTACAAGTGATGGATCATGGTAAACTGACGGATAACAATGGACGAGCAGCAGATTTTCGTCATGTGATTTTGGTAATGACCAGCAATGCTGGTGCTTTTGAAATGCAACAAAACAGCATTGGTTTTAATCCTGAATCGAATCAAGGACGTGATGAGGAAGCCATCAAACACTTATTTTCTCCTGAATTTCGCAACCGTTTGGATGCCGTGATTCCTTTTGCATCTTTGAAAAAAGATACTGTACTGAATGTAGCTGAGAAATTTCTGGTTGAACTAGATATGCAGTTGCAAGATAAGAAAGTTGAATTGGATGTGAGTGATGAAGCTAAAGCTTGGCTTGCAAAACATGGTTACGATGAACACATGGGCGCACGACCTATGGCACGTTTAATTCAAAATAAAATTAAAAAACCATTGGCCGATGCTATTTTGTTTGGTGATTTACAAAAAGGTGGGGATGCACGTGTGGTGGTGGTTGATGATGATATTGCCCTTGAATTTTTATCAACGGTTGAGGCATCATCCGCTGTTTAATTGAAATGTGATGTTACGCACTTTGGTGAAAAAGAAACGTCATCCTCGAGTGCTTGTGTCGAGGATCTATGTTTAGATTCCCGATTAAAAGACCACAGGAATGGGGCGAACACACAGGTTCGCCCTTACAGTTCTTTGATAGCCCCAACGATTGTTTCAACAGTGTTTAAAGCTTCTTTTAATTTAGCTGGTTCTGTACCACCTGCCATCGCCATATCAGGTTTACCGCCGCCTTTGCCGCCACAGATAATAGCGACTTCACGCACGATATTGCCAGCGTTGTAAGTACCCACTAAATCTTTGGTGACACCTGCAACCAGTTGTACTTTTTCGCCGTTGATTTGACCAAAAACAATCACACCTGATTTGAGTTTACCTTTGGCTTTATCCATAAAATCACGCATGTCTGCCACGCCTTTGACTTCGGCTGCAAGCAAGCTAACACCATTGATTTCAACGGCTTCTTTGATTAAATCATCAAGAATACCCGTCGAGGCTTTGGATTTAAGTGATTGCAATTCTTTTTCAGCATTTTTAAGCTTGTTTTGCAGTGTTGTCACCGCTTCAGATGCTTCATTGCTGCGTACTTTTAATTTGCCAGCCACATCATGTAAAGCATGGGTATCACTGACATAACTTTGCAAGGCAGCTTGTTGAGTGACTGCTTCGATGCGGCGAACGCCTGCTGCAATGCCTGTTTCAGAAAGGATACGAAAAACACCAATGTCCCCCGTGCGTGATACATGTGTACCACCACAAAGCTCGGTAGAGAAACCTGCTGAAACCACACGGACTTCATCACCATATTTTTCACCAAACAATGCCATAGCACCTGAAGCCACCGCTTCATCTTGGGTCATTAAATTGGTTTCTACGGCAATATTACGCCAAATTTCTGCATTGACCTTGGCTTCAATATCTTCTTTTTGTGCTGTGCTTACAGGTTCATGATGATTGAAATCAAAACGTAAACGCACTGCATTGACGAGTGACCCCGCTTGTTTGACATGCTCACCCAAGACTTCACGAAGCACCGAATGCATCAAATGCGTGGCGGTATGATTGCAGGCAATCGCATGGCGGCGAGAATCCAATACTTCAAAATGGGCTGTGCCGCCAACAGAAAACGAGCCTTGGGTAACTTTACCAATATGGATAAATAAATCAGAAAGCACTTTTTTGGTATCAAAGACTTTAAATGTTGCATCGTTACTGGTGATGAGACCTGTATCACCCGCTTGCCCACCTGATTCGGCATAAAAGGGCGTTTGGTTGGAAATCAACCATGCTTCATCACCCTCTTGAATGCGATTGACGGCTTGATCACCTTGAACAAGACCTGAAATAGCCCCGTCAGCATGGAGTATTGAATAACCCAAAAAGTCAGTCGAACCACGTTGTTCACGAATTTCAAACACGGCTTTTGGCAAAGCAGCTTCACCCGAGCCACCCCATGCTGCGCGCGCGCGGGTACGTTGCTCATTCATGCATACTTCAAAACCAGCCATATCCAAGTGAATATCCTGACCTTTTAAAATATCGGCGGTTAAATCAGTGGGGAAGCCAAAGGTATCGTACAAAGAAAACAGTGTTTTACCTGGGATTGTGCCACCCTTACCTGCTTTTTTGGCAGCTTGTTCAACCAATGTTAAGCCTTTATCCAATGTTTTGATAAAACGCTCTTCTTCAATGCGAATCACCTGCTCAATATTCCCTTGCGCTTCTTTAAGCTCCGTAAAATGCTCACCCATTTCAGCGACAAGTGCAGGTACAAGCTTAAACATAAACGCCTGTTTCATCCCCAATAAACGACCATGACGGCATGCACGGCGTAAAATACGACGCAACACAAAACCACGTCCTTCATTGGATGGTAATACACCATCAGCCAGTAAAAATGACACGGAGCGCAAATGATCCGCTAAGACTCGTAGCGATACGTCATGCTCTTTATTGGCACCAAATTTTATACCTGTCACATCACATGCGGCGGCAATCAAATGTTGGAATAAATCAATACTGTAGTTGTCGTGAGTGCCTTGCAAAACCGCTGCGACACGCTCCAAACCCATACCTGTATCAACGGATGGCTTGGGTAATGGGTTCAGTGTTCCATCTTCATCACGGTCATATTGCATGAATACCAAATTCCAGATTTCCACATAACGATCACCCTCTTCATCAGGTGTACCCGGAGGGCCACCCCAAACATCAGCACCATGATCATAGAAAATTTCAGAACATGGTCCGCAAGGCCCTATATCACCCATACTCCAAAAGTTATCTTTGGCGCCAATGCGAGCGATTTTATCTTCTGCAATGCCCATGCCTTTTGTCCAAAGCTCATAAGCTTCATCATCATCTTCAAAAACAGTGACAAATAAACGATCTTTATCGAGCTTGAGTTCAACGGTTAAAAAATCCCATGCATATTGAATAGCCTCTTTTTTGAAATAATCACCAAAAGAAAAGTTACCCAACATTTCAAAAAAAGTGTGGTGACGCGCCGTATGCCCAACATTTTCCAAATCGTTATGCTTGCCACCTGCACGCACACATTTTTGACTGGATGTTGCGCGAACATACGGACGTTTTTCATTGCCTAAAAAGACATGTTTAAACGGCACCATACCTGCGTTGGTAAACATCAAGCTTGGATCACCATGTGGAATCAAAGCACTTGATTCGACTACTTCGTGTCCTTTACTTGCAAAAAATGCCAAAAATCTCTGACGAATTTCCGATGTTTTCATGCTTAATCCTCATTCTCACCATTCAATGCATCCATAATCGTGGCTGCATCAAATCCTTTATTCCTTAAATAACGTGCTTGTCGTTGCCATATTTTAGCATCGTGCCGACGGTTATGTTCAGGGTCTCGCTTACGCAACAATGCCAAACATGCTTCCTTGGCATCATAGACTTCTTCCACTGCCTGCAAAGCTTGTTGCAATGCTTCTTCATTCACACCTTTTTGCCTTGCTTTTTCTGCAATCATCCAAGGTGTATCACCTTTTTTCAATCGATAACGAAACAAGGCTTCGGCATAACGCATATCGCTCACATAACCATAATGTTTTAATTGTTCAATGGCTGATTCAGCTGCAATTTCATCAAAATTTTTCTGACGTAATTTATGCAACAATTCTGTTTCACAGTATTCACGCAGGGTAATCCAACGCAAAGCAGCACTATATGCAGCTTTTACTTCAGGATGCATCCTAGTAAAACTTAGGATTTATCTTCATCGCCTTTTTTTGCATCGCTTTTTTCTGTTTCATCCATAGCCATACCTAAATCTACACGTACTTTATGTTCAATATCCGCCAATAAATCAGGGTGATCTTTCAAATATTGAATGGCTTTATCACGACCTTGCCCAATACGTTCATCACCTGCCGCATACCACGCGCCGCTTTTCTTTACATGTCCAAACTCAACACCCATATCTACGACTTCACCCACATGCGAAATGCCTTCACCATACATAATCGAGAATAATGCTAATTTAAAAGGCGGTGCCATCTTGTTTTTCACCACTTTCACTTTGGTGGAGTTACCAAGGACTTCATCACCTTTCTTAATCGAACCTGTGCGACGAACATCTAAACGTATCGATGCATAAAATTTTAACGCATTGCCACCTGTTGTGGTTTCAGGGTTGCCAAACATCACACCAATTTTCATGCGAATTTGATTGATAAAGACAATGGTTGTTTTGGAGCGTGAAATCGAACCTGTTAATTTACGCAAGGCTTGCGACATCAAGCGTGCTTGTAAGCCCATGTGTGAATCACCCATATCACCTTCAAGTTCAGCTTTAGGCGTTAATGCAGCCACTGAATCAATCACAATAATATCCAATGCGCCCGAACGAGTCAGCATATCTACGACTTCCAATGCTTGTTCCCCACAATCAGGTTGTGAAAGAAATAAAGCATCGACATCCACACCTAATTTTTCAGCATAGCTTGGATCAAGCGCATGTTCTGCATCTATAAACGCTGCTTTACCGCCTAGCTTTTGCGCTTCTGCAATGGCATGTAAAGCCAATGTCGTTTTACCTGAAGATTCAGGGCCATAAATTTCAACAATACGACCGCGTGGATAACCAGCAATGCCTAAAGCGGCATCTAAAGCCAATGAGCCAGAAGGAATAACATCAATAACAACCTTGGGTTCGTCACCCATACGCATGATTGTACCTTTACCAAATTGACGTTCAATTTGTCCCAAAGCCGTCTTCAAGGCCTTTTCTTTATCTGACATATTCCCTCCAACTCAAGCAAGCTTAAGTAATATTGGCTGTAACGATTCAGCTTATCCATTATTTCCCCGATGTCGGCGTTAAAAAATGCTCACTTACAGTTCGTAGGCTCTGTTTTTTCGCCTTGTCATCAGAAAAATAAGCGGCAACCAGAACGGTTACAGCTATTTTATGGTCGTGCTGAATAGTTACTATTCGCGAACATTAACATCTCCCTTCTAAGCAACAACTAAAGCAAAGATTTTTAGTGTTGGATAATGTAAAGGAAGGCAGCAATGGGCATGAAAAAACATCGATGTTTCAGAGTTATGAACGGATGTTACGCATCTTGATGAAAAAGAAAGGTCATTCTATGCTTAGGAAGTGTGGCTTTAGCCACGCCCTGATACTTCATTCGGCGCGGCTAAAGCCGCACTTCCAGAATAATGAACACACAGCAACGTTCATCCCCTAAATTCGATTAAAAAATCATGGGATGATGGTATGCGTAACATCAGTTATGAACATATAAGCTGCATCGTCACCTCCGAGTGCTTGTGTCGGAGGTCTTTTGGTTCAACCAGTAGATGCCCGATAAAAGAACTCGGGTATGACGATACGTTCATGCTTGAATGACTATACCATCAGCTTTTCAGTAAGATGGTAATTCATAATCATGTGATTAATATGCCGCAATGTCTGTTTATACTGAACTTACCCACACGGATATTGAATCCATTTTATCTTCCTACAATTTAGGCGCATTACATAGCTTTGAAGGTATTGCTGCTGGCATTGAAAATAGTAACTTTTTTATTGATACAGAAAAAGGGCGCTTTGTACTAACCATATTTGAACGTCTAAATGCATCTGAGTTACCTTATTTTATGCGCTTAATGCGTCATTTATCCAGTAAAGGCTTATCTTGCCCTGATGTGATGGTACGTCATGATACATCGTTATTGTTTTCTTTGATGTATGATGGTGAAGAAAAATGCGGCTGTATTGTTTCTTGTTTATCAGGAAAAACGTTGGATCATCTCAATGAAGTACAATTACACGCCTCTGGCAAAGCTTTGGCGCAATTGCATGTGGCAGGTCAAGATTTCAACGAACAACGCGATAACCCCACAGGTATGCTTTGGTTACAAGAGATGGTTGAAAAAGTATCTGATCGTTGCGAGCAGGTTTATGGTTCTGATGCGGCTTTATTGTTGCAAAATGAATTGAAACAACAACAAGCATATCATTTTGAAGATTTACCGACTGGGGTCATTCACGGTGATTTGTTTGTAGATAATATTCTTTTTGATGAGCAAGGCGTGTCTGGTTTGATTGATTTTTATTATGCCCATCGTGCGCCGTGGATGATGGATGTGGCGATTTCTTTGAATTCCCAAGCGCTTACATTAGGTGAACATGATAGCCATCGCATGCAAACTTTCTTACAAGGCTATACATCAGTTCGGGATATTTTACCTCAAGAGCAAGCATCATTAAATATGTTGCTTCGCATGTCTGCACTTCGTTTTTGGGCATCGCGTTTATACGATGCTTTTTTTCCAAGAGAGGGGACTA
>JAUZQM010000106.1 GCA_030950985.1 Mariprofundaceae bacterium
TTTGCAACAATTATTTTACTTTTGGTGGTTTTTGTATGACATCTATATTTATTCAACTCTTACAAGCTGTTTTGATGGTCTTGCTCGCACCATTGGTCGCAGGATTTGTTGCAGTGTGCAAAGCAAGGCTACAAAATCATCAGGGTCCAAGTATTTTTCAACCGTGGCGAAACATCCGAAAATTATTCGTTAAAGAAGTTATTTTAGCCGAAAATGCTTCATGGATTTTTCGTTTCACGCCGTATGTGGTGTTTACCTCCACTGTCATGGCGGCAAGCGTCGTACCCGCACTTTTATTGGATACACCCTTATCGCTTACAGCCGATGTGATTGCACTGGTGGCACTACTTGGCTTGGCTCGTTTTTTTCTTACTGGCAGGCATGGATATAGGTACAGCCTTTGGTGGCATGGGTGCGAGCCGTGAAATGACCTTTTCTGCACTGGCCGAACCAGCCATGCTGATGAGTGTGTTTGTGTTGGCGATTGGTGCGCATAGCACCAACCTAGCCACCATGATTGAGCACACATTAAGTACAACCGTATTGATTCAACCTTCCATCGCATTTGCTTTGGCTGCGATGTTGATGATTGCCCTTGCCGAGACAGGTCGCATTCCCATTGATAATCCCAACACCCATTTAGAAGTCACCATGATTCATGAAGCAATGTTGCTAGAGTATTCAGGTCGCCATTTGGCACTTATGGAATGGGCTTCTATGGTTAAATTGCTGCTTTTTGGCACGCTGATTATTGATCTCTTTATACCTTGGGGCATCAGTATGACGGCTGATTTTACAGGTATTTTACTGGCTTTGGGTGTATGGCTCTTGAAGCTGGCTGTCTTACTCTTTGCCTTGGCTATGTGGGAAACATCGATGTCCAAATTGCGATTATTTGAAGTACCTCAGTATTTGGGAACGGCGTTCGTGCTATCGTTTTTAGGTCTTATTATTCATTATATGTTGGAGGTTACAGCGTGAGCGCATCTTTTGCCCAACAATTGATTGATGGTATGGCAGCCTTAACCTTATTGATTTCTTTTGCACTGTTGGCACAACATCGCATGCTTTCTGTGTTGCACTGGTTTGCGGCACAAGGCTTGTTGCTTTCCGCCACCGCAGCTTTGGTTGGCTACAGTTCAGGTGAGCATGAACTTTATGTCTCGGCTTTGATGACGTTTGTACTCAAAGGCTTACTGATGCCTTGGATGTTATGGCGCGTGATTCGCAAGCTGCATGTCCATCGTGAAGTCGAACCTCTGATGAACAGTGGCGTGACCATCATTATCGCTGTCGCCGTGACGCTGTTTTCTTTTCATATTATGCAACCCATTGAAGTGACTTCAGATTTAATGACGCGAAACTCGATGGCGATTGCGATGGCGTGTGTGTTGTTAAGCATGTTGATGATGATTACCCGAAAAAAAGCCATCACACAGGTTATTGGCTTTCTGGCGGTTGAAAATTCACTCTTTTTTGCCGCCATTGGTGCGACCAATGGTATGCCCTTGGTCGTTGAAATCGGTATTGCCTTTGATGTACTGATTGCCGCCCTGATTTTCGGTCTCTTTTTCTTTCAAATTCGCAACACCTTTGATTCGATGGAAATTGATACCATGAATGCCTCTTTAATTCATAAGGATGATGACGAATGAACTTCTTTGTTGCGACACTGCTAACGCCCCTGATTGGAGGTTTGATACTAGGGATGGTTCGCCCCCCTCGCTTGGCGGCACGAATCAATGTTTTGGTCTCATCACTGACCTTTACCTTTAGTCTTTTCCTTGCCTTTGAAGTGTTGGGAAAAAATTCCATCACAGCGATGGGCAGCTGGTTCTACCTCGATGCATACAATGTGTTTCTTGTTGCATTGACAGCCTTTGTCGGCATGACCACGACTATTTTTTCCAAGCCTTACATGCAACATGAGTTGGAAATAGGCCGTGTTAATGAACGTCGTCTGCGCTTGTATCACAGCATGTATCAACTGTTTCAATTTGGTATGTTGTTGGGCTTTACAACCAATAATATTGGTGTGTTATGGGTGTCTTTGGAATTGGCAACATTGGCAACCGTATTGCTCGTCTCGCTGTACAGAACGCCTGCTTCCATTGCTGCTGCTTGGAAATATTTTATTTTATGTGGTATGGGTATTGCCTTGGCTTTGTTCGGTACGGTTTTGGTGTTTTTTACCTCTTCAGTCGTATTGGGGCATGGCAACGAGGCACTGACTTGGTCGCTGCTATATAGTCACGCCAGCGAGCTTGACCCTGCGGTGATGAGCATTGCCTTTTGTTTTCTTATGGTGGGTTATGGTACAAAAGTGGGCTTGGTTCCGATGCATGCGTGGCTACCCGATGCACATGGTGAAGGGCCAACACCCGTTTCGGCGGTGTTATCAGGCTTATTACTGAATCTGGCCTTGTATGCCTTGGTGCGTTTCAAAATGATTGTCGATGGCTCGACTAACACAGATATGGCAGGTCATATCATGATGGGATTTGGTATGGTTTCCTTGCTTGTTGCCGCGATGTCCTTGAACAAACAAACGGACATCAAGCGCATGTTTTCCTTTTCATCCATTGAACACATGGCTCTGATGACGTTTGCTTTTGGTATTGGAACGCCTTTGGCTGCCTTTGCCGCTCTTTTGCACATGACTGTTCACTCCTTGGTCAAATCAGGTATTTTCTTCACGGTTGGTCATGCCGCACAAATGATGGGAACGCAAAAAATGGCAGAGATTCGAGGTTTGATTTTTCACCACCCCGGTGTCGGATGGGGACTATTGATTGGTACAGCTGCGATTACAGGCTTTCCACCCTTTGGCGTATTTATGAGTGAATTTTTGCTCTTTACCGCCACCCTTGAAGCCTATCCGTGGTTATCTGTATTACTGTTGTTGGGCTTACTCATTGCGATGGCGGGTTTGTTCCGTTTTGTACAACCGATGGTTTATGGTGACCCATCTCCACAGGCTAAAAAGGTTCACATCAATATGGTGCCTATCTATATTCATTTTGGTCTAGCGCTTCTTTTGGGTCTCACTATTCCAGAATTTTTAGCGCATTGGTATCATCAAGCCGCAGCCTTGATTACGAGGGGGGCAGTATGACTGAATTAAGCAACACATGGTTTGCAGAACGTATGGGCGATCATGGCATTCACTCAAGCTATCTTGAAGATCATCACCCAGCTCATATGCCTTGCCTAGAAATTCGACGCTTGGATTGGGCGCATGCGGCGGAAGAAGCCAAACGTCAGGCGATGCGTCTGGTTGCGATTTGGGCGGTAGAAATCGTTGAAGAAGATGCGTCCAAACAGTTATATACGTATATGGCACTGGCTCATAAAGAACACCGCCATGTACTTTTACGCACACCTATCCATCACGAAAATCCTGAAATATTAAGCATCAGTAAACATTTTATTTCGGCGTGTCGCATGGAAAGACATATACAAGATATGTTTGGCATTCAAGTGAGAAATATTTTAGATGCTCGTTTATGGATTAAACACGAACACTGGCCTGAAGATGCTCATCCCTTGTTGTATGATTTTGATGGCAAGACCCCAATGCTTTCTGATCCTAATCGTGCCGATATTGATTATGAATATGTGCCTTGTGATAGTGAATGTGTCTATGAAATTCCTGTCGGGCCTGTGCATGCAGGGATTATTGAACCAGGGCATTTTCGTTTTCTTGCGGTGGGTGAGAAAATTTTAAATATGGAAGAACGCTTGGGTTATGTTCACAAGGGTATTGAAAAGCGTATGCAAGGGCGAACAGCTGATGAAGGCTTGAAACTTGCAGGTCGTATTTCGGGTGATTCTACCGTTGGGCATAGTTGGGCTTTTGCGCAAGCCTGTGAATATGCTGCGAATATCACGCTCCCCAAACGTGCCAGCTATCTTCGTGGCATTTTGTGTGAGCGTGAACGTATCGCCAACCATATCGGCGATATTGGGGCGATTTGTAATGATGCAGGTTTTGCGTTTATGCACATGCAATGCGCTCGCTTACGTGAAGATATGGCTCGTTTACATGCTGAAATATATCACCACCGTTTATTGATGGATAACATTACATTGGGTGGTGTAGCGCATGATTTAAGCGTGGAAATGCGTGAGAAATTGATTCAACAAACCCGTGATATTGCCGCAGAAATCGAGCATTTGCGCGCCATTTATGCCGATACACCATCCATTCAAGAACGTGTGATTGGTGCGGGTATTGTCACTACTGATGAAGCCAAAGATATTGGTTTATTGGGTTATGTTGGGCGTGCATCGGGGCATTCTCCTGATGAACGTATTGAGGAAGCTTATGCGCCTTATGACGATTTGGATGTAGCTATTCCAAAAGGAAAACTTGGTGATGTTTCCACCCGTATGTGGGTACGTTTTGAAGAAATTGCCAATGCATCACGCATGGTCATTCAATGCTTAGAAACCTTACCCGAAGGTGATATTCAAACACCTTGGAATCTCCCCGAAACAGGCGTTTCTGGTTTCGCATCCATCGAAAGTTGGCGTGGTGAAATTGTAACATGGGTGCATTTTGGCGAGAACGGAATCATTGAATGTTATTCTGTACGAGATCCATCGGCAATCAACTGGTTAGGCTTGGAATTGGCAGTGCGCACTGTACCTGTTCCCGATTTTCCTTTGGTGAATAAATCATTTAACTGCTCTTATGCAGGGCATGATCTTTAGCTTGAATGATGGTAACTATTCAGCACAACAATAAAATGGCGGCAATCTGAAGCGTTACGAATGATTAACGGATGTTACGCACTTCGGTAAAAAAGAAACGTCATCCTTTGGTCTTTTAATCGATTTTCGGGAATGAAGATTGCTCTGTGTTCATGACTCTGGAAGTGCGTAATATCAATGATTAAGGATATAATATGTTAAGAATTATGCGACAAATCATAAAAGTCGGAACCATTACGGAGCCACTTCCTACGGCGGATGGCTTCGAGCAACTTGGGGCGCAATTAAAAGGTAAGATTAAGCAACGTTTTCAAGGCTCCCTCGCAATTCGCTTTGTCGATGCAGGCTCATGCAATGGTTGCGAACTTGAAGTTCATGCGGCCAACAATGCCTATTATGATATTGAACGATTTGGTGTCTCTTTTACACCAAGTCCACGTTTTGCAGACATGTTGCTGGTTACAGGTCCCGTAAGTATCAATATGAAAACAGCCTTAGAGATGACTTATGAAGCCATGCCTGCACCCAAACTGGTGCTGGCGTTAGGAGATTGTGCGGCAAATTGCGGTGTGTTTGGTCAAGATAATTACGCCATTGCGGGTTCTGTCGCGGATATCATTCCTGTGGATGCTGTCGTACATGGTTGCCCACCAACACCAACCGCAATCATTCAAGGCATCTTGCAAGTGATGGATTCACATCATCACGCAGGCTAAAAGTGTCTCTCATCAATCCAAGCCATCTTCTGATGGCAGCTCTAATAAAGAAATACTTTGAATAGCATTGCCTGCAATGCCCTTGATTGAACCGTACATGCCTGTCGTATTTAACAACACTTTCTCAATTTGTTTCTCGCGTTTTTTCCATATCGAACGCATGGATCGCTGCTCTGATTCGAGGTCTGTTTTCATTTGGGTAAAACCTTCAACAATGCCTTCAATCTGAAGTTGAAACTCATGACTGGTCAGAAAATCATAGAGCATACCCATCTTATCGCCTTTATTTTCCTGTGTGATAATGGCGGTATTGATTTGAATAATGGATTCACGTAGCACCGTACAAAGCCCTTTAAATTCATCAAAAGAACAAACCCAAACGCCATCTTTTAAACCCATTCTATCCATATCTGCTGGCATCACATCCGTTACTAGCACACCAATATGCGCATTTCGTTCACGAATATCAGATTTAAATTTTTCAATCCAAGTTGCTTGGAAATTTTTAGTACGTTTACTTTCATAATAAATAGTACCGCAATTTTGCTGTGTTCGCGTATGGACTGTTTGAAGACAATCTGCCCCACGTTCACCCTTTTTAATTTCTTGAATCACATCCAAAGGAAACTGAGCCGCTAGCCATTCTTCAATAGCGAGTTCTTGTACTTCGCCTTGCGTCTGCATCGAGCCTTGTTCCTGCTTGCGTTTCATTTCTTCAGTTAATTTCTTTTGATCCAATAGCTGCTTCTCTAGCTCTTTGAATTTAAATTCACTTTTATCATGTTCTTCCTTTTGAATACGCTCTTTTTCTTCAAGAAGTTTTTGATTGAGTTTTTTCTCTGACTTAGCTGTGATGGTTTCTTCCAGCTCATTTTTTTCACGTTTTATTTTTTCAAGGTCTGCACTTGTTTTATTCAGCAACTTAATCTTCGATGATTTATCAGCCAATTCTTCACGCAACAATTGTAACGCATCCGACTGTTCTTCTTCAGCTTCTGCCTGTATTTTTTTCTTTAAACTGGCTTCTTTTAACTTAAGTTTGGCATGAACTTTTTTCTCAAGCTCATCGACTTGTTTAGCCTTGTCTTCTATCAATTGATGACGTTGTACATCCAGTTCACTAGCCCGAGCAGTCAATTTTTCTTGTTCTTTTGTTAGATTTTCATGGTACTCTTTTTTTAGACGTTCACTTACTTGATGGTATAAAATATCATTCACATCAATGGTTTCACCGCACTTAGGGCATGTTATATTGTTGCTTTTCTGATTCATTATATCTCCATTTCCTCTTTTAAAATTAAAGTGGGTAAGCAATCATTTGGCAATATAAAAGGGCAAAATGTATAATACAACCCTCCTTATCAATCTGTTCCAACGAGTATCAATTTCATCGACTTTTTCAATCATATCAATGATTTATGGGATCAATAGAATACGTTATAGAGAGGTGTTTTAGCTCAATACACCGAAGTTGCTCCTAGCTTCAGAAAGGCAGTTGAAAAAATCCCAACGACGATTATCACGCAAGCAAACGGATCGTTGACGAAAACCAAATTATCTATCTCGAATCACTGAATGTGCAGGGCATGATGAGAAACTGACATCTTTCAAAATCCATATCCGATTGTGGTTGGCGGTGAGTTTGTCAGGCAACTTAAATACAAAGCACACTGCTCTGATCTAATGATTGTTCAAATTGGGCAAAGGGAGCCATCGAGCAAGATTTTTTCTACCAAGGGATACGATTGCATTGAAAGAGTGACCATGCCTACAATGCAACACAAGCCATGATAGAGACATCAACGCTGCCAAAAACATCCAACAAATAGGGCTGGGAGCGCCCGAATTAACGCCTGTGAAGAAAGTGACCTCTGTATTCTCTATATAGAAAATACAAACCGATTCAGTGAAACAAGGATCTCATGCATCAGTTTGATGCTCGATATTTTAATACCTAGAGAACTTCACCAGATGATTATTGTTTGAGCTTGTGTAAGCTCTTCGCATGTCTTATTTGGTTTTGGCGCGACGATGGCGCCCTCAACGTTTTGCTGATCTTGTAGGTCAAGATGTGGTGGTTCGAACACTAAAAAATGCTTTAACCTCCAAGAGTTTGGCGCATGCTTATTTATTAACGGGCATTCGTGGTGTGGGAAAAACAACCATTGCACGCTTGATGGCGATGGCAAGCAATTGCCAAAACACCACAGGTGATGGTGAACCTTGTCGCACATGTGATGCATGTGTGGCGATTGCTTCAGGCTCACATTTGGATGTTCGAGAGCTGGATGCTGCCAGTCACACAGGTGTCGATGATATGCGCGACATGCTTGATGATGTGCGTTATCCCCCCGTGAACTTGGCGTATAAAGTCTATATTATTGATGAAGCGCACATGCTGTCTAAATCTGCCTTTAATGCCTTGTTGAAAACATTAGAAGAGCCTCCAGAGCGTGTGTTGTTTATTTTAGCAACCACAGAATCGGATAAGCTTCCTGTTACCGTCCGTTCACGCTGCCAACGCTTTGATTTACGGCGGTTGGGTGTACAAGAAATCGCGGACTATTTGGCACATGTATTGGATAAAGAAGGCGTGGCTTATGAACAGGAAGCTTTATTCATCATTGCCCGTTCATCGGATGGTAGTGTGCGCGATGCCTTATCTTTAACGGAACGTGTATTGGCGTTTTCGAATCAACATATAATGGCTTCGGATGTGCGACAATCATTGGGTTTGCTTGGCCCTGACATGGTGCAACAACTCTCTGATTTTATTGCACAAGGCAATCCTCTTGAAGCAGTAAGCTTATTAAGAAAAGCGGTGACTCAAGGTTATGCAGCGAGACAAGTATTGCTGACATTATCCGAACAATGGCATCAATTGGCGTGTATGATCGTCGATGCATCGTTGCTACATGATGAACCTTCTGAACAAACACAAGTGTGGTTAAAACATGCCGTAAGTTTGTGGTGTTCGGAAGCATTGGATATGCGTTATCAGATTTTATTGAGTGGCTTGCGTGATTTAGGCTTGGTGGATGAACAGCGAGGTGCGGAGATGGTGGTGATGCGTTTATGCCATCTCAAGAAACTTCTAGAACCCAATACAAACATGGCAACAAACGATGATTTAGTCGTTCAAGCTGAGCAGAAATTGGAGCCTAAAAAAGCACTGTCTCATGAGATAGCTACACCGCCCAAAGTAGCTCAAACAATAACAAAACACACTCAAAAAGAACCTGCAATGGTTTTAGAAGCTGCTGAGAAAAAATATGCCAAAGAGTCTTCTGGCGCTTCTCACTATACGAATTGGGAAGATGTCATGACAGCCTATGCACATGTCAATCCTCCCGTCACTGCAATCCTTGAGCAAGTGCAATGTGAGTCTTTTACAGAAGAAAAACTTATCTTGGCTTTGGATGTTCACCAAATGAAGTTTTTACGCACCAAAGAGCGTGATGCCTTTCAAACATGGTTGAAAAAAGAAGTGCTTTGGAAAAAAAAAGTCGCTGATTCCAAATTAGAAAGTGTCGCAGATATACGCCAACGCCGTCAGCAAGATGCCAAACAACAACGTTGGCAAGAAGCAGAGCAGGATGAGATGGTAAACATGTTAGTGAAGGGTATGGATTGTCGTTTGGTGGATGTGCAGACTAGTCCACAAAAAAACGTAACGAATGGAGTAGATAAATAACATGATGAATCTCGGTAAAATGATGAAAAAAGCCAAAGAAATGCAAGATAATATGCAAGGCTTACAAGAAGAATTAGCAAAACTTGAAGTGACTGGAGAATCAGGTGGCGGCATGGTTAAGGTGATTATGTCAGGTGATCGACAGGTCAAATCTATTCATATTGAAGATGAAATTTGGGCAGATCAAGATAAAGATTTGATCGAAGATTTACTGGCTGCGGCGGTTAATTCAGCCAGTCAAATGGTTGATTCCAAAGCCAAAGAAGAACAACAAAAATTAATGGCTGGTTTGCCTTTACCTCCAGGTTTTTCTCTTTAATGTTAGCTTTGTCTGGTATGCCGCTGGTATTGTCCCAATTGATTGAACAATTAAGTGGCTTACCGGGGGTTGGTCCTAAAACAGCCATGCGTTTGGCGTTGAATTTGTTAAGTAAATCCAAACACGATGTAGCACAACTGGCAGAAACTTTGGCATCATTGCATGAACGAATGGGATTTTGTTCGCGTTGTGGTTGTTTCGCTGAGCATGACCATTGTATGGTATGTGATAATCCACGCCGTGATGCGCAAATCATTTGTGTGGTGGAACAAGCTGTTGATGTTTTGATGCTTGAACGAGGTCATAGTTTTTCGGGTCATTATCATGTGTTGCATGGTCGGCTTAATCCGATGGAAGGCATCGGATCGAAGCAATTAAATTTACAAGGATTGGATCAACGGGTATCTCAACATTCGGTAAATGAGATTATTCTTGCTACCAGTGCGACCGTGGATGGAGAAGCAACAGCACATTTTCTTGCCCATCGTTATCAAGATAATGCAGTCAAATTGAGTCGTATTTCTCGTGGTGTGCCTGAAGGTGGGGAGTTGGAGTATTTAGATGAATACACTTTGACGCGAGCTTTAGAGCAACGCGTGATGTGGGAATAAGTATCCCGTTAAACGATGGCTGCATCAGCAGCCCTCATTAATATTTTTTAAGAAAAAACTCCATCTTCATATCACCAAGTTCAATAATCGCACCACCTTTAAGGGTCATGGGTTCACTCCCAACGGTTTTTCCGTTCACTTTCACCTTAGAAAAACCTTCCAAATAGGCAATATGATAACCATTGGGGCGACGTGTAATAATGGCAGCTTGCTTCCCTACAGTTAAGCCTTTGACCTTAATTTTACAAATATCCCCTTTACCAATACTGGTAATCGAAGCATTCAAATCAAATTTTTTGCCAGCCTCACTTCCCATCACAATTTGAACTGCCGCTAAAGGCATTGAGTCACCAGTCTTTTGCCTGCTCGATAACATCACTTCACGATCTTTCGCTGAAATAATCATAGTTTTATCCATATCATCTTCAACTTCTTCATTGGAAATGTTTTTCGTATTCGCATCTACAAATACAAGCGAATGCTTTCCAATTCCAATAATATCACCATCTTGTAAGATATGTTTATGAACGGTTTTTTTATTGACCAAAGTACCATTGGTACTTCCCATATCTTCTAAAATCGTTTTATTGCCAATTTGTAATACACGAGCATGCAAACTACTCACTGAAAGATTATCAATTTCAATGGTATTATTTGCTTTACGTCCAATAGTCGTTTCTTCATTTGTAAGTAGATAAGCTTCGATAATCTCACCTTTAAATCGAAGAACCAATTTATTCGCTATCGACATGTAACCTCCACCTCATAAATCATTTAATGATGTCGAAACAAGCGTGAAAAAAAACCTTGTTTGCGATGAAATTGTTTGGGAGTGCGAATAATAATGACAGAAATGTTATCGGGACCCCCTGCATCATTAGCTAGCTGAATCAATTGTTCAGAAGCTTTATTTAGATGTTTTATATTATCAAGAATCGTTAAACGAATGGCTTCATCAGGCACGACATCGGTCAAACCATCCGAACACATCATGTAAATATCCTCTGACTGAAATATATCTTCAACAATATCGGGCTCAACGCCAGCTTCAATACCCAAAGCACGCGTGACAAGATTCTTAATGGATGAATTTCTTGCATCATCAGCCGTCAATAAACCACGTCGAACTTGCTCTTGAATTAACGAATGATCTTCTGTGATATGAGATAAACAATCTCCACGTAAGCGATACATCCGAGAATCACCTACATGAGCTGCTGTCACACGATTATCATAAAATACTGCAACGACAACCGTTGTTCCCATGCCTGAGCATTCTATACTTTGTTGCGCGGCTTCAAAAATAGCATTATTGGCTGTTCCAATCACTTTTTGAGCCAACATGGACTCACCCGTAAAGCCCGTGTTTTCATCCAATTTTGCCTCAGGCGTATTTACCAAACGAGCTTTAAAATAACGCGTAATAACATCAACTGCCATCGCGCTAGCAACTTCACCAGCATTATGACCACCCATGCCATCGGCTAAAACTGCAAAGCCTAAATGAGGCGTAATGCCCACATAGTCTTCATTATGGTCACGTTTCATGCCAACATCTGTGACTGCAACCATCTCTAATCCACTCATTAATTTTTCCCCGAAGAAGATATTTCTCGCAAGCATTGAATGATTTTCCGAATGACTACCGCACCATTATCAACACGGTCATCGGGATCTTTGGCTAACATATGATCCAATAATTTTGCCACACTTACAGGCACTTCTTCATTATACTCTCGAATGTCTGGATGTGGCTCATTGGCAATTTGAAACATTAACGTTGCCATAGAATCACCTCGAAATGGACGAACACCACACAACATTTCATACATCATCACACCCAAAGAAAATAAATCTGATCGTCCATCTACATGTTTACCCGAGAGTTGTTCTGGAGACATATAAGACGGTGTTCCCAACACCACTCCCGTCTTGGTCTTACTTGTAGCAGTAATCCGAGCAATACCAAAATCTGTCACCACAATCGACTTGTTTTTTAATAACATAATATTAGAAGGTTTAATATCTCGATGTACGACTTGTTGAGAGTTCGCATAATTCAACGCATCAGCAACTTTTCCACAAATTTTCAAGGTTGTCATGGTGGAAAAAAGGTTTCCTTTTTTAGTATATCCAGATAAATCAGAGCCATCCAAAAATTCCATAGCAATATAGGCTAAATCATGTTCTTCACCTGCATCATATATGGTTACAATATTAGGGTGATTCAAACGCCCTGCTGTTTCAGCTTCACGAAAGAAACGTTCTTTGACTCCTTGCATTTCATCAGGGTCAAATTCTTGAGATAAAGCCATTGTTTTAATTGCAACCTTACGATTTATTTTAGGATCTTTTCCAAGATAAACAATGCCCATCGCACCTTTACCCAGTTCGCGAATAATTTTATAACGCCCTAAAACAGGTTTAGCACCACCCACCAATAATAAACTCGGCATCGAACCGCCCGATGACGATGCAGCAAAAATCATGTTTGTTTCAGCATCCTTCGTACGAGACATCCGAGCTTTCACATCTTTATAATCAGCTTGTTGTTCTGAAATATATTCATACACTGATGTAGCTTTGTTAAATTGCCGTTTTCGCTCAAAATCTAAGCCTAAATGATAAAGACATTCTATAACATCTTTCACAGGACACTTTCTAAATTTTTCAAAAGCAAGGTCTAACATACCTTGGCTTTGAAAAGATAAACCTAACATTTTGTTGGATTCGATCGAATCAGCTGAAATTTTATCCCTCGCATTTTCACTCGCAAAGAACCTTTTTGTTGTTAACAAAATATGACCAAACACCAATAGAACAACGGAAGGTATCGTTTGCAACCACAAATGATGCTCCATCAATGCATAAAAAGAACTTGCCACAAGCAGTAATAGTAATGTACAACTACTCACAGTCCCCCATAAAGCAGTCATCTGGAACAAAGCGAATGATAAATACAAACCAACCAATAAAATCAAAAGAATGGCAAAGGTATTGTCCCAATTGGGTTGTTTATAAAAAGACTCATCTAAAAGACTTTGTAATACATTGGCATGAAATTCAACAGCAGTCATTTGAGAATTCACAGGGGTTATATATGTATTGACTAAGCCAGATGCTGTTACACCAATAAGAACAATCTTATTTTTAAAAACCGAACTGGGTATCCTATTCGATAACACATCATAAAATGAGTAATGTTTGAAACCAACACCATTCATGTCACTATGAAAAGCTGGGTACATACGCATTTCATCATCCACTTTAATGTTTAAAGATCCCAGCTGCACACTCTTACCTAAATTCAATCTTATATCATTCATCGTAAGGTTTAAATCACTCATTGCCATCACCAAAGCCAATGAGGGGAAAAAATGACCAAAGTAATTCACCACCATCGGTTCAGATCGTAATTGACCATCCTCATCCGCACTTACATTTAAGAAGCCTAAACCTGCTGTCATCGCTGATAATTCAGAAAATGGAGTATGTAACTTTATTGCATTTACAGCTGAATTAAAAAATCCATCATCTTTAATGTCCAAAATTTCCATGCGCTGTAAATAGATAGGTATTTCATCATCAGGTCGGCCCAATGGCTTGCCTTTTACAAAAAATATAGGCATATACACACGTTTTGCATTCTTCACGGCATTCACTAATTGATAATCAGGACTATCCGCCAAAGCCTCTTCTTCAATTTTGATCGCTTCAGTTTCATTACCTTGCTCCCTCAATAGTGAAACTAATTTTTTACTCATACTTGAATTGTTATTTTCTTGTTTTTTACTAAAAAAAACATCTACACCAATTGAACGGGCACTAGCATCAGATAATTCATGAATTATCTCGCCAATCACTTTGCGCGACCAAGGCCAACGACCAATTTTATTAATCGATGAATCATCAATATCAACAATAACGATGTGATCATTTATAGTCATTTGATTCATGGAAGTTGCAACATCATAAGCCTCAAATTCCAATGATTTTAAAGGCCTAAAATCTGTGATGTATAAAAAACAAAACAGCATGGTAAGCACAAGCCCTAGCAACCAATCCGCTTTCCAAAATACATTTTTTTTCAATGCAATCCCCTACTCTATATTTCAACATTTATCACTTTAGATTGAACATCAGCATCATAAAATTTCATTACTTGCACGGACATTAACATGAAACATGATAGCTGCATGATTTTTTCTCTAAAATATAATACTAAAATTTTCCTCTACATTAAGATTTGACATATGATTATCATCTTTCTATGTTTCGCGCCGTTCGTTATTCCCCGATAGTTCAGTTGGTAGAACGGTGGACTGTTAATCCATATGTCGCAGGTTCGAGTCCTGCTCGGGGAGCCATACAAGGGTTTGAAGAAGACCTATAAAGACCAGTAAGCCTAGTGTTTGCTGGTTTTTTTTGCTTTGAAGTTCGATAGCATCCTATTTTATCTACATAAAATCCGATAATTTAACGGTATTTATGATGGTACAAATTGAACCAACCCAAGAACAAACCCTAAGATGGACGCCTTAAACGTTTCATCAATGATTTGATCATCAAGCGAATGCGGTGCTATTTGTGTAATGAGCATGTTTTTCTAAACTGTCGGCATGTCGATTCTTTTTCGTTGGATTTTTTTTAGTTGTTTATCACGTGCAGCAGGAACTTTAATAGCTTTACTGGCTATTTTTTCCATTGTTGAAGTCTTTGATAAGTCCCGTTATCTTGATAAAGGCTTAACCAATCAGCTTTTACTTGAATACATTGTATTAAAAATGCCATTTATGATGTCCGAGTTTATGCCTGTGATTATGTTGATTGCAGTAAGTATTTATATTTCTGAAATTTCTCACCATCATGAAGTGGTTGCCATGCGGTCGGCTGGATTAGGTATTAAACCCATTCTCTTGCCCATTGTTTCAGTGGGTATCATTGGCATGCTTTTTGGACTTGCCATCACCGAATGGGTCACACCGCATACCAATGTTCGTTTGGATGATATGGAGCGAACCTATATTCAGCATAAACCTGCTATCAAAGAAGGGCTTCAATGGCTTAAAGATGATCAACGTTTTTATCGTCTTGAACCTTTAACAGAAAATCGTTTCAAATTGATGGTGCTTGAAATCAATGAAAAAGGACATTGGCAACAACGCATGGATACCAATCAAGCCTATTATCACGATGGATTTTGGCATTTAAAAGATGTTTATATCAGTCAGCCCGATGCCAAAGAAGGCATTCAAGTCAGTCATCAAGATCAGCTCACACTTGCTTCACGCATTACACCCAATACAGCTGCGCCCCCTAGCGCTCGCCATATGAGTTTGTTCGAGCTATATCATTATGCGCAGAGTCTTGAGCTGGCAGGTGTCAATAATACAAAGTTTATTTTTGCCTTTCATCATCATATTGCTTCACCTGTTTCAAGTATCATCATGGTGTTACTGGCGTTGGCGTTATGCTTAAATATGGGCAGTCGTATTTCTGCGGCATCATGGGGTTTGATGATTGCCATTACCTTAGGTTTGCTTTTTTATGTTGTGAGTAATGCCAGTGGACTTCTTGCCAATGGAGAACGTTTACCTGCTGCTTATGCAGCTTGGCTTCCATTGCTGTTTTTTGGTGGTATCACAGGTTTTTTATTGTTACATCGAGAAGGATGAGTTACGGATGTTGAATATATTAGCTTGGGCGTTGTTTGGATAATTCCTCATAAGCCTGCTGCACTTGTTCAGGCTCGCATATCAATAAAACATCACATGTGGCTTGTTGCGCCTTTTGCATGGCATCGATAATATTTTTACCTGCTCCACGCATACACAAATCATCACTCCAAATTTTTCCCTGAAAGCCAAATTTCTGGCGTAAAATATCCTGTAACCAATAGGTCGAAAAGGTAGCAATATCATCCGATATTTGGCTGTAAACCACATGCGCACTCATAATATATTGCAAACCCTGTGTGGCGACATGCTTAAAAATTTCTGCTTCATCGAACAATGATGATACATCCGCATCGACGTTTGGCACTGCCAAATGTGAATCAGCATTGGCTCGCCCATGTCCAGGGAAATGTTTGCCGACTGCTTCAATGCCCACGCTTTTTAAACCATGAACACATGCCGAAGCGAGTGTAATGATGGTGTTTTTATCATCGCTAAACGCACGCTGACCAATAATACCATGACCTTGTGGATGAAATACATCCAAAACAGGGGCGCAATTATGGGTAAACCCCATGTCAGCCAATGCTTTTCCGATGTTGCATGCATCCTCAAACACGTTTTGTGTGGCTTGTTTCGGGTGCGTTTTAAACAGTTCACCATAACTTGCAGCATGTGGGCGAGTATGAAAGGGAGCAAACGACATGCGATGAACACGACCCCCTTCTTCATCAATCGCAGCCCAAGTTTTTTGTCCTGTTTGTTGACGCACATCATCAAGTAAAGCGGTGATTTGAGTTTGATGATGACAATTTCGAGCAAATAAAATAACCCCCAACGGTGGTGATTTTCGCAAACAATCACGTTCTTGAGGGGTAAGGTGATGACCTTGCAGCCCAATGACCCACGTCGCAGCATTCATCATGAATGTTTTTCCTTTAATTGTTTGGCTTTTTGGTCTTCTTTGGCGTGCTGTTTTCGTTTTTTAGCATCTTGCATAGACATACCCAAGTGGGTTTCCCCGCGCGCTTTTGCCAAGTTTGTTTGTTTTTCACGTTCTTGTAAGCGTTGACGTTTATCATCCGTTAAGGATGCGTAACATCGTTTGCAACAAATACCTGCTTCATAATGTTCTGATTGCTTATCTTCTTCGCTAAGTGGCCAACGGCAACCGTGACATAAGCTATATTTCCCTTTTTTTAGACCATGTCTGACAGAAACACGGTCATCAAAAACAAAACATTCACCTTGCCAAAGACTTTCTTCTTCAGGCACCTCTTCCAAATATTTCAAAATGCCACCTTTAAGGTGATAGACTTCTTCGTAACCTTGTTGCAACATAAAAGAAGATGCTTTTTCACAACGAATGCCACCCGTGCAAAACATAGCGACTTTTTTATGTTTATTCGTATCACAATGTTCTGCAACATAAGCAGGGAATGCACGAAATGTTTCAGTATTGGGATCAAGCGCACCTTGAAACGTGCCAATTTCATATTCGTAATCGTTGCGTGTATCCAATAGCAAGACATCAGGGTCAGAAATAATGGCATTCCAATCTTTGGGCGCAACATACGTTCCAACACAAACATTTGGATCCACACCTTCCACGCCCAGTGTCACAATTTCTTTTTTAAGTTTTACTTTCATGCGACAAAAAGGCGGCTCACTGGTCAAAGATTCTTTATATTCCAAACCTTTGAGACGTATATCGGCATGTAAATGTTCACGCAATGCATCCACAGCTTCGCGTGAACCTGCGACCGTACCGTTGATACCTTCTTGAGCCAGTAATAATGAACCTTTGATGGCGTGTTGATCACAAAATTCTTGTAAAGGTTGACGCATATCTTTGTAGTTTTCCAATGTGGAAAAATGGTAAAGCGCAGCAACAATGATGGGCATGGGTAGTATCCTTAAAAAAAGCGCAATCTAAATTCTGCGCTTTTCTAACAGCTCAAATCAAAAAAGTAAGCGTTGAACTAAGGTTTTGGGATTGGAATGGGATAGGAAGATACGTCATTCTATGCTGAGGTTATAAATTCGGCATATTTTGGAAGTGCGGGGTGTAACACGGGGAAATTAGTAAAAGAAGGCGGGGAAAACCCCCCCCCCCCCAATAAAAAAAAACAACCCAGGTAAAAAAAAAAAAAAG
>JAUZQM010000107.1 GCA_030950985.1 Mariprofundaceae bacterium
TATCATTATTTATCTTATCTTCATCCGGTGCGGGTGGTGTTCCCCCCCCCCATAACCCCCTCGCCGGGCCGCCCCACCCCCCCCACTTCCAGAATCATGAACACACAGCACGTCAGTGAAATAAAATCAAAGCCCAAATGAAAAACTGTGCAGCCAGCATAAGTACGCTAATATTCACCGCATGAAATTACTTATTGATTTTTTTCCCATCGTCCTATTTTTCACAGCCTTTAAACTGTATGATATTTACGTTGCTACAGCTGTTTTAATCATTGCATCATTATTACAAACCTCAATTCATTGGTTGGTTCATCGTAAATTTGAAACCATGCATCTTATCACGCTTGTTTTAGTCTGTGTTTTTGGTGGACTCACCTTGTTGCTGCATGATGAAACCTTTATCAAGTGGAAACCCAGCGTTATCAACTGGTTATTTGCCGTAGCCTTTATTGGTAGTCAATTTATTGGTGAGAAGAACTTGCTTCAACGCATGATGGGTGAGCATATGGTCTTGCCTGCTGCGATTTGGTTACGCTTGAACATCGCATGGACACTCTTTTTTATCACTTTGGGCATTGCCAATCTTTATGTCGCGTTTAATTTTGACACCGCAACTTGGGTAAACTTCAAGATGTTTGGACTTTTGGGCGCAACCTTTGTGTTTATTATGGGTCAGAGTATTTATTTGTCTAAATATATGAAAGAAGATAAGTAAATATTTTAGACATGACGAATTTAGATTCACAACCCCGTGTATATCGTGTCTAGCGCGGCTAAAGCCGCACCTCCACAATCATTTTTCCTCGTCAACCTCAATTTTGTAACCTGAGTTATATCGAGTTATGAAGGGTCGATTTCTACCCGATTACCGCCCAAAGCCTTCGCAACATACATGGCTTGATCGGCTGCTTTCACTAAAACCTTCACCAACTTATCTTCTTTATCTGATGAAAAAGACACCCCGACACTCATAGAAAATTGGCATTCATGTGCCCTGCTCATTTTGGAAGATTTAACCATACGTTGGGCGATTTTAGCTGCTTTTTCACAAGAACACGCAGGCAAAAACACCACAAATTCATCGCCGCCCATACGAATCAATGTATCCTGCGAACGAATACAGCTTTGTAGTTTTTCCGAGACAGTCACCAAAACCTTGTCACCAACGGCATGACCAAGTTCATCATTGACCTGTTTAAAGCCATCTACATCACAATAAATACATGCCACACAAACATCTTTACCAAACCATTTTGAAACATGTTGATGGCTATGTGGTTGAAAGAACCGTCGATTATGAATGCCTGTTAAACTATCCGTCACTGAAAGCACTGCCAAACGCTCACGCGTCACCGCATTTTCAAGCGTCAAACTAATCACTTGTGCCAAATGCTGTAAAAAATCCGTACTTTGCTTGGGTTGAAAACGAGTAATACTGTGAGAAGCCAAACCTAAAACGCCAAAAGCTTGTTGACCCTGACCAAGTAACAACAATGCCATCGATGCCAAGCCCTCATCTTCCAATTGAAGCCAAGGAAAATCACTGACACTACGCAAACGCAACAACCATACTTTTTTATCAGGCAAACCCATGCTGATAATTTCACCTTGCTCACGCCAAACCACATCACGGTCTGAAATACCTGATAACTGGCATGCACCCATAAAACTAGAGCGGTCAAACCACAAGCGCACCATATCAAGCGAAAATTCCTCTTTTAATTCTCGCAGCAATGTAAAACACAAAGCCTCGACATCGACCGACATCAATACCTTTGCTTCTAATTCAAATAATTTTGAAAATAAGGCTTCATTTTCATTCAGCCGTTCCAACATCATGCCCATATGAGCTTTTAAGGCATCATTTTCTTGTTCTAGTTTTTTTGTACGGTGGGCTGTCAAATCGGGGACGGCATGGTCTGACCTTGAATGAACCATGTTTATAAGGTTTCCTCAATCAAAATATTCCAAGCATCACTTGTTTTTTTGCGTACCCAATACATGCGTTTATGTGTGACATCTTGATAATTATCAGATTGATAGCGTTGTTCAAAATCAGTCACAATCACATCGCCTTCAGCCCAAACATTGGGATCATGAATCATCGTCACATGTGAAATAGCAACATCTACAAAGGATTTAGAAGCATTGACACGTTGTTTGTGCATGTTCCACAAAGCCAAATTCCAATGACCTGAGTAAAAATTTTGATCGTAATCCTTCAAATATGCTTCACTATCCAACTGATACCCAATCTTTTTTCCAAGCATCCAACTTGGATGAAATGATTCAATTGCAGGGTGGTAACACTGTATTTTCGATGGAGAAACCCCCAACAAAAACCATGCTTGATAAGCTCTCGGATTATTCTTCACTTGCTGTAATAAATTTCCTACTTCAGCAAGGTGACCCTCACTCAATGCCTGACGTACCTTCTCACTCAAATTTCCCGATGCATAAGCAGCTATCGACAAACAACATAGATAAAATATGACAACACTAAGTAATCTTAATACGTTCATCATTCCCTCTCTATCATTTCTTGTATTGCGCCTGATGTAACATTGAACGCAAAGGAAGCATGGGCCAATCCTGTAATACAGATAATTTACTTTCCAAAAAATCCAAGCTCTGTCGATGAGGATGAGCAATCACAATACAATGCTGTTGCCGTTGCACACATCGTTCTATCTTTCGCCAAGATTTCTCTAACATGTCAAGTTTCACTGAATCATCCAAAAAAATAGATCTTGATCCCCAACTTAAACCATATTGTTTTGCTACCATTGCCGCTAAGGACTTTGATGATGTTTTGGAATCCACAAAAAACAACTTTTTTTCTCGACAAACCTGCATCACCCACGTCATCGGTTCAATCATACTGGTTAAACGTGAGCCCATATGATTATTGATACCTTCGATATATGGAATGTGTGCCAAATCAGCCAACATCATCTGACGAACGGTTGCTTCATCCATGCCAACACGCAAAAAAGAATTGTCCATACGATTTCGATAATGTTCACCCATCGGTTCCATCGGCAAGTGTAACATCACCATTTGCCCTGCTTGATGGGTCATATTTGCCACGCGCACCGCATGTGTCCCATTGGGTAAAATAGAAATCGTTAAAGGAATAGAGAGAGCCAACAAACGCTCTAAAGCATGCACATCATAACCCATGTCATCTATAATCAATGCCATACCTGATGCCCGCGCTGTAACAGGTAAAACTTCTTCATCCACAGATTTTTCTACTTTTTTCACTGGCTCTGTATATTTATCCATCAACAAGGGCGCATCATCCATCAATATTTCAACAGCTTGATGCTCTATGCTAGGAATAACATCCACATTGCTGGGTGTTACCGCATGAATGGATACAGAAGATTCTTGCATAAGCGGCTGTGGTTCAAAAGAAGCCACTTTCCAAATCAGCAGCCCAACAATCAACACTAAAACAAGCAATAGCCCCATCATCACAGAAAAAGGCCATTGCTTGTATAAAGGGTGCTGGCTCACTTTTTTTAGAAACCCCATTCATTCAGCTCTAAAGCAATGCCTTTCTAACCGCGCTGCTGCACCACATGCATGGCTTTCAAGACATCCAAAGCACGCTCCAATTGAACATCTTTAGACAAACGATCTGTCATTATTTTTTCTTTAGAGGCTGTATTATTCTTTTTCGCAACACTATCTTTTTTGCCATTACCATTGGCTAAGTGTCCTTTCAAATCACGCTCAAAGATATGTAAACCTTTCTTCTTTTTCTCTGTTTTAAGCGTCACCCAAGGCACTTCAATATCAGGCTCAATACCCGTTGCCTGAATTGAACGACCTGATGGTGTGTAATATAATGCTGTGGTTAATTTAAATGCCGTACCATCGGGTAATGGAATAATTCGTTGCACCGAACCTTTACCAAAACTTCTGACACCCATCAACACCGCACGTTGATTATCCTGCAAGGCACCACTCACAATTTCAGATGCTGATGCTGAACCATTGTTAATCAACACAACCAACGGCGCATCATCCAATACATCACCTTTATTCGCCTTAAAATCCATGTTTTTACCGACACGAGACTTGGTACTTACAATGCCACCTGTATCTAAAAACATGTCACTAATTTCTACCGCTTGATCAAGCAAACCACCGGGATTGTTTCTCAAATCCAAGACTGCACCCTTAAATGTTCCACCCGATTCTTTTTTAAGCAGGGCAATTTGTTCCTTTAATTCTTTGCTGCTTTGCTCTTGGAACTGGGTCACACGCAACCAAACATAACCATGTTCTAAGACACCACTTTTGACAGATTTTATATGAATCACATCACGAACAATCACTATTTCAAGCGGTTCTGATGCTGTTTTACGAAAAATAGTCAGTGTCAACGATGAACCGGGTTTACCACGCATCAATTTCACAGCTTCTGGCAGCGATATGTCTTTTGCCAATTGCTCACCAATTTTAACAATTAAATCACCTGCCAAAATACCTGCATGATCCGCTGGTGTATCTTCAATCGGGGAAATAATACGAATACCGCCCTCTGCCGAGGATATTTCAATGCCCAAACCACCAAATTCACCTGTAGTTTGCACTTGCATTTGCTTGTACATCGTTTTATTCATATAGGTGGAGTGAGGGTCCAAGCTGGATAACATCCCACTCAAAGCACCATCAATCAGCTCTTCATCGGTTTTATCCTTCACATATGTTCGCTTCACAGCATCCATAATTTGAGCAAATTTATCCAACTGACGATAATCCGTCGAAGCCGTTGCCTTTTGATAACCCTCTGAAGGATTCCAAGCCATCACACCTGCACCCACCAGTGCAACTGTACCGACCATCAATAATACCCGTGCTTTTTTTAACTTCATATTATACCCCATGAAATGTATCAATTTATTATCGACACCATTTTTTTGGATTCACTGCTTTTCCATGATCACGAATTTCAAAATACAAACGCGTTTTATCCACCCAACCTGTACTTCCTGCATCCGCCAGTACATCACCGACATCTACCCAATCACCCACTTGTTTATGCAGTGCATCATTGTGTGCATAAACCGCTAAAATACCATGCCCATATTCCACCACCAACATCAAACCAAAACCACCAAACCAATCTGCATAACGGACTTGTCCTGCATGCATCGCATGAACGTGTAAACCTCGTTCATTCTGATGGCTAGGTTTTATTTGCACACCTTGCGACTGGCGATGTAAATACCTCACCTGATCGCCAAAATGTAACACTAAAGTGCCACGCATAGGCCAAGGTAAATGACCTTTTTTTCGCCGAACCGAGGTTTGTTTCGCCACTTTATCACTATGCAACAAAGCATCTTTCAAACCATCCAACATCTGCAACAAAACGTTTTCTTGAACTTTTAAAGCGTGCTCTCGTTTCTTTTTTAATACGACATCATGTTTCAAACGCTTCATGCTTTGATGTTTGGCTTTCCACCGCAATTCTATTTTCTTTTTTGCCGCTAATTTTTCCGATTTCAAGGCTGATAATCGATCATATTCGACACGCAAAGCCTGTTCAACCATAGTTAAATCGCGTAAAGATGTTTCCCACGTGCGGCGTTCTTTCGCCTGACCTTCTAACACAAAACGCATCATGGATTGCCGATGTGGTATTTGGGTCACATCTCCACCCACCAAAATATCCAACCAACTGGGTTCTCGGTGATCCCGCTTCCATGCCATGTTCGCCTCAGCTTGCATGTGATGCACTATTTTTTGAATCGTTCCCTGTAATTTTTTTTGCTCTTTGGATAAAGACGTTATCTTACGTTTGGACTTCAACCATTTTTTATTCGCCTGTCTAAATGATTTTCGTGCAGATAAAAGCTGTTGATCCAAGCCGTGCATTTGCCGACCCAACTGACCCAATTTAGCATCCAAATGCTTGCGTATTTGTCGCAAATGGGCGCGTTCTTGTTTCACCGTATGAATGTCATGTTGAATATCACGCGCGGCCACGTTTTTTTCACAAACAAATAAGGATAAGGTCAATAGTAACAACACATACAAGGTTTTATTCACGGTGATATGGATGTCCCTGTAAAATCGACCAAGCCCGATAAATTTGCTCAACCACCATTATGCGAGCCATTTGATGTGGCAATGTCAATTGAGAAAGACCCCATGTGTGTTTGGCTTGCTGACGCACCAAATCCGATACACCAGCAGCCCCTCCAATGACAAAATCTTGCACCCCATTTGCGGGTAGTTTCCCTAATGAAGCCGCCCATTGCCGACTTCGCATTTGTTCGCCACGTTCATCCAGTAAAATAAATCCTGCGTTTACAACTTTGAGAATCTTTTTTTCTTCTTCTTGTTTGCGTTGTGAAATTTGTTTACTTCGACCTTCAGGAAGTTCAATGACATTTAATTTCCACGCACCCGATAAACGCTTGCAAAAACGAGCTTCATACACTGCCAACTCAGGTACTATTTTACCAACTACAAACAAACGAAGTTTCATGCCTCATGGCTAGAATTCGATGACTCTTTAAGTGCAGGGCGTGTCCATAAACGTTCCAATTGAAGACCTGCGCGCACATCTGGTAAAAACAAGTGAACCACAACCACATCCAAATCCACAATCAACCATTCCATCGCACCCGTGCCTTCAATTTTAGCAGGCAAACCATAATCATGAGCGATGTTTGATACCACTTGAGCAAGTGCTTTTAATTGACGATTTGTTCGTCCTGTTGCCAATACAAAATAATCAGCAAAAGAACATTCACCCTGCACATCCATCAACAAAACATCGTGTGCTTTTTTATCGTCCAATGCATCCACAACCGTTTGGGTTAATGTCTTTAATGTATTCTTTTCACTCATGTATATCTCCGCAACTGCGATATGCAGTCTGAATTTCTTCCATTATTCTTGCATCCAATATTGTGGATACATCTTGTCCCGTTAAAATCGCTTGTCGTATCTGTGTCGCAGATACATTCGGTAAATCAACATGTATATAAGCCACATGCCCTGCTGATAAAACTGAATCATCATCAAAGTTCACTTCACACCAACCATCATGCTGCTTTAAAGCTTCACCTTGGCGATCCAATACAAGCACATTGCACCATTCTATATGTTCAGGATAAGCCACCCAAGAGGGAAGTCCACGCCATGCATCCATTCCCATCAACCAAAGCGGCACGCTATCCAACTGTTCATTCACCCAGCGCATCATATCAATCGTCGGTGTCGGATTTTCTTGGCAAACTTCCCAGTCAAAAACATGAACTTTAGGCATATTTGCAAACATTTTTTGCACCCATAAGAAACGTTGTTGCGGTGAAACACGGGGCGTTAATGTTCGATGCACAGGTTTTCCCACGGGTATCACCCACACGCCATCTAAATCCAAGCCATCCAATGCTGCCTGAACCAATGCTTTATGACCTACATGCGGTGGGTCAAAACTTCCACCAAACACAGCAATCCTAGTCATTAACGTTAGCTACGAACTTCACCATGCCCCAAAACAATCCATTTTTGCGTGGTCAAACCTTCCAGACCAACAGGACCACGGACATGCAAACGATCCGTTGAAATACCAATTTCCGCACCTAAACCATATTCAAACCCATCGGCAAAACGCGTACTCGCATTCCACATCACCGAAGATGAATCGACTTCATGCAAAAAACGCTGCCCCGTTGCATAATCAGCTGTAACAATGGTTTCAGTATGCCCAGAACTAAACGTAGCAATGTGATCCATCGCTGCATCCAAAGATTCAACCACCTTAATGGATAAAATCGCTGCCAAATATTCTGTCGCCCAATCTTCATCAGAGGCTAAATTGACAGCCAAATCCTTACATGCTGCCACTGTTTTCTCACAGCCACGCACTTCGACACCCTTGGCAATCAAATCACCGACAAGATGCGGTAAAAAGGAAACAACATCTTGATGAATCAAGAGTGTTTCCATCGCATTGCACACGCCATAACGATGTGTTTTGGCATTCAATGCAATATTGACGGCCATATTTTCATCAGCCGCCTTATCAATATACACATGACAAATTCCATCCAAATGCTTAATCACTGGCACTTTGGCATCTGCTGAAACACGCGCCACCAAGGATTTTCCACCACGAGGAATGATTACATCTAGATACTCATCTGCCGCTAACAATGCGCCCACCAAAGCCCGATCTGTTTGTTCAATCAATTGCACCGCATCTTCAGGAACACCCGCTTCATGCAAGGCAAGGCGAAAAATATTTGCAATAACACGGTTGGAATGAATCGCTTCCGAACCACCCCGTAAAATACAAGCATTACCTGATTTCAAACACAACGCCGCTGCATCAGCCGTGACATTCGGACGAGATTCATAAATCATCCCAATGACACCCAGTGGCACACGCATATGCCCGACCTGAATACCCGATGGTCGATACACCAAATCCGAAATTGCGCCCACAGGATCAGGTAAAGCTGCAATATCTTCCAAGCCTTGCGCCATCATTTCTACACGTTCAGGGTTTAACGCCAATCTATCTTTCAAGGCAGCTTCAAGCTTATTGTCATCCGCAGCCTTCATATCCAAAGCATTGGCTGCCAACACATCAGATATGTTCTGACGCAATAATATTGCAACCGTTTGCAAGGCTTCATCTTTGGCATGCGTGTCAATCATACGCATCTTACGCGCCGCTAATTTCGCACGTTGCCCCAATAGATTGATCATATCAATAGCTTCCGTCATAGCATCTCCCTTCAAGATTTCTTACCCATCAATACCAAATTATCCCGATGAATCACCGAACTAAAATCCATATAACCCAAAATATTAACAATATCCTGACTGGATTTACCCATAATACGCCCTAAATCTTCGGCATTATAATTCGATAAACCTCGCGCCACGACACCTTGATCCGAAAGTACCTCAATACACTCTCCTTTATCAAAGCGACCATGCAACGATTGAATCCCGATGGGCAACAAGCTTGCTCCAGCTTCCCATAGTGCCTCAGCTGCTCCAGCATCAATATGAACTTGTCCAACGACCTTTAAAATATCTGCAATCCAATGTTGGTGTCGTGTTTGACGATCTTCACCACACAAAAACAAAGTACCAATATCCTCGCCCTGCATAAATCTGGATAAAGCACCATCATCTTGACCACTAATAATGGCCGACAACACACCACCTCGGGTCGCAATATCGGATGCTTTTAATTTACTAAGCATACCACCTGTACCAAATTCACTACCTGCACCACCTGCCATCGACATAATGTCATCATTCAAAGCAGGCACGATAGAACAGCGTTTGGCATCAGGATGTTGGTTTGGGTTTGCATCAAACAAACCATCGACATCCGTCATCATCACCAGTAAATCAGCATGCACTGCCATACTTACCAACGCACCCAAACAATCATTATCACCAAATTTAATTTCTTCAACTACGACCGTATCATTCTCATTCACAATCGGAATCACACCTGCTGAGAACAATGTTTCACTGGTATTACTGGCATTTAAATAACGTCGACGATGACGCAAATCATCTTTCGTCAACAACATTTGTGCGACCTGCATATCATAAGCTGCAAACGCTTCTCGGTATGCCGACATCAACCACGGTTGCCCTACTGCTGCCGCAGCTTGTTTTTCATGCACTGACAATGTTTTGTTCAACCAACCTAAATGCACGCGCCCCAAAGACACCGAACCCGAAGATACCAAACACACTTGCACACCATTTTTCTGTAATTGATGCACTTGCCAAGCAATTTCTTTAATGCGATCCATGCGAATCGCAGTACGAGCATCCGTCAACAAGGAGCTGCCTATTTTCACCACCATACGGCGAACACCTTTTAAATCTTGACGGGTATGGATCACTCAGAAACCTCAGATTCAACATGCGACGCTGCTTGCACACGTTTCACAATCGCATATAAATCATAGAGTAAAGGTTTGACACCTTCACCCGTGACCGCTGAAATAATATAACAATGCGGATGAAGATGACGTGCCTCTTGCAATGCTTTTTCACGTTCATCTGTCGACAAAACATCCAGCTTATTCAACACCAAACAGCGTTCTTTTTTCCAAACAGAATCACCGTAACCTTTCAGTTCCGATTCAATTTCTTGCACTTGTGATGTAATACTCTGACCTTCAGGATGCAGTACATCCACCAAATGTAATAAAACACGTGTGCGTTCAATATGCTTTAAAAAACGATGACCAAGCCCTTTCCCTTCATGCGCTCCAGCAATCAATCCAGGGATATCAGCAACCACAAAACCATCACCATCATCCATAAAAACTTGCCCAAGTGATGGCGCTAAGGTGGTAAAAGGGTAATTCGCTATTTTAGGTCGAGCATTCGAGACCCTTGAAATAAATGTTGATTTACCTGCATTGGGTAAACCAACTAGCCCAACATCTGCCATAGATTTAAGTTCAAGAAAGCAGTCACTCGCCTCACCTTCTGTACCTGGTTGTGCATACTTTGGCGCACGATTGATACTACTTACAAAATTGATATTCCCTAAACCGCCCTCTCCACCATGGGCTAAAACAATACGCTCACCATGATTGGTTAAATCAAATAACTGCGCACCATGCTCATCCTTCACCACCGTACCAACGGGAACTTGGACGACAATATCTGCACCCATACGGCCATGCATTTTGCGCCCAGCACCCGATTTTCCGTTTTCTGCAAATAAATGCTTGCGAAAGTATAACTCCTGCAAGGTGTTTTTATCACGACTCACCTCAAGGATAACATGGCCACCTCGACCACCATTACCACCATCAGGACCGCCTTTAGGAATGTTTTTTTCCCGTCGAAAAGAACGACTGCCTGCACCACCGTTCCCCGCGCGAACATCAATTTTTACTTCATCAATAAAGCGCATACTTTATTCCTTCTCCACTTCGTCCACAAAAACAAAAAGAGGGCACGTTTCCGCACCCTCTTTCAAAAATAAATAAACTAAAGATTAACTTACAACGCGAACTGTTGTACGACCTGCACGTTTAAAATATTCAATCTTACCATCTGTTAAAGCGAACAATGTATAATCACGTCCACAACCCACATTATCACCAGGACGGATTTTTGTTCCACGCTGACGAACAATGATATTACCTGAAATCACTACTTCGCCCGCATATTTTTTCACGCCTAGGCGCTTGGAATTGGAGTCACGACCATTACTGGTGGAGCCGCCTGCTTTCTTATGTGCCATTTCTTAGACTCCAATCGCGCCGATCTTGACAGCCGTAAATGACTGACGATGACCTTTGGTTAAACGATAATTTTTACGGCGACGTTTCTTGAAGATGACAACCTTCTTATCACGTGCCTGTTCAGTAATCACAGCTTTTATACTGCTTTCTGCGATGTCACTACCCACTTTGATAGTATCACCTTCGCCAATTAAAAGTACGTCTTCAAAGACAACTTCTTGACCAATTTCGTTGTTAAGCTTTTCAACGCGCAGGACATCACCTTCCTGAACGCGATACTGCTTACCACCGGTACGAATAACTGCGTACATCTATATTCTCCAGTATCCTAAATCTCTAATCAATCATGGAAAAAAAAGCCCTCTTAGAACATCCAACTATATCTAAAAAAACTTCTTTCCCATTAGGCTGCCTTAGCAGGCTTGCCATACTTCTTATAGAAGCGTTCTACGCGACCTTCTGTATCCATTACCTTCTGTTTACCCGTATAAAACGGATGACAAGAAGAACAAACTTCTACATGAATGTCGCCTTTGGTTGAACGCGTCTCAAATGTGTTGCCACAAGAACAGGTTACATTAGATGTAACGTATTCAGGATGAATGCCAGCTTTCACGTTGCTACTCCTATTAACTTCAAAAAGGCGGCGATTTCTAGCGTAAAAAGCTTTTCTTTTCAAGTTTTTTTATTTTTATTCTCTCATCAAAACACTTATTTTAATGAGTCTAACCTTCTTCATTCTAAAGAATATGTTGAATCTACATGATTCTCACAAAAAGCATCGGCATGAAGGCAATACTAAATAAAGCCAATCAATGCTTGTTTACATATTGCCATCACGGGTTCTGGATACAAACCAATCGCAACAACAGCTAAAGAACTCACAATCACGACTGCTTTCATCGCAGGGTTTTCAATGAAGTTAAAGGTAACTCGTGCATCATCAAAATACATATATTTAACCACGCGCAAATAATAAAACGCCCCGATCACAGACACTATAATGGCCAATAAAGCCAAGTATAAATGCCCTGCTCCAATCAAAGGAAGGATGACTGCATATTTTGCCCAGAACCCACCTAAAAAGGGAATGCCTGCCAAAGAAAACAACAACAAACCCATCGCTAATGCATAGCCTGGACGAACTTTGGAAAGACCTGCAAAATCATCCAGTAACTCACCATCCATACCATCTCGACGCATCAAAACTATAATCGCAAATACGCCCATATTCATAAATAAATAAACAGTCAAATAAACCAATGCACCTGTATACCCTGCTTCATTCGCAGCAATCAATCCCAACAAGACAAAACCAACATGCCCCACGGTTGAATATGCCATCATGCGTTTGATATTACGCTGTGCAATCGCGGCCACATTACCAACGACAATCGTTATCGCAGCAAGAACCACCAAAATATTCGTATAATCAACTTGGACTGCTGGAAAAGCATCATGCAAAATACGCATGAAAATCACAAAACCTGCAACTTTTGGTGCTACTGAAATAAATGCAGTGACGGGTGTTGGCGCACCTTCATAGGTATCAGGAGTCCACATGTGAAAGGGTGCAATGGATACTTTAAATGCCATACCTGCCAAGACAAATACCAAGCCTAACATCACCACACCATGGGCTGATTCATTGCTTTCAGCCAAGGCTGATCCAATAATTGCAAATGAAAAACTCGTTGTCGCACCATATAAAAAAGTAATGCCATAAAGCAACATGCCCGATGCTAAGGAACCCAAAATAAAATATTTCAAAGCTGCTTCAGAAGATCGCAACACATTGCGTTGATAACCCACCAAGACATAAATACTCAATGCCATCAACTCAAGTCCTAAATACATGGTAACAAAGTTATTAGATGAAACCAAAAGCATCATACCCAATACAGCAAACAACATCAGACAATAATATTCACCCATATTTTCTTCATTCTTCATATAATCAAAAGAAAGAATAACGCCAAAAACAGTGGTTAATAAAATTAATAACTTCGCAAAAGATGCCAAAGGATCCATCACAAACATACCATAAAAACTTGTGGCTGAATGTCCTGTAGTCACTTGAACTACTGCCACAGCTGTGACGATACAAACCAAAACCGTAGCATAAGCCAGCCATTGCTTTTTATCTTTCGAAATAAATAAGTCAGCAATCAAGAGCACCATTGCCATCATGGCAATAATCATTTCTGGAATAAGAAATTCCAAATGCTCAGGGAATGGAAATGGGAAAGTTACGTGTGCCATGATTACCTCAATGTCCTGTTAGATGCGCCGCAGCGCCTTGAGCAATCAAGGCTGCATCCGCCAGTTTACTGCTTGTTGCTTGATCTACGAGGTGTGCCACCGATACATGCAAAAGATCCAAAACTGGAGCAGGATACAAGCCCAACCAAATGACCAATACAATCAAAGGTGCAAAAAAGCTAAATTCTCGCAAATTCATATCCGATAAAGTTTTGACTTCATCTTTGACCAAATCACCCATCAACACACGTTTCACCATCCATAAGGTATAACAGGCTGAAAGAATCACACTGGTAGCCGCTAGAATCGCCACCCATTTCATAGAAAATGGCATATACAACATCGCTTCACTGGATGGGTTAAATGTGCCCAATAACACCATGATTTCCGCCACAAATGATGATGCACCAGGTAATGCGACATTCGCCATAGCAAAAAACATCATGACGACAGCAAACACAGGCATGACATTGGCTACGCCACCATACGCTGATATTTCACGAGTATGCATGCGATCATACAAGACACCTACACATAAAAAGAGTGCGGCTGCCACAAAACCATGAGAAATCATGCCAAATACTGCACCTTCTAATGCAATCTCGGTAAACATAAACGTTCCCAAGGTTACAAAACCCATATGTGCAATCGAGGAGTAAGCAATCAAACGCTTCAAATCGGTTTGCATCATGGCCACCAAAGAAACGTAAACAATGGCGATTAAACTTAAGAACACCATGAATGGCACAAAATATTGGGACGCATCAGGCAACATCGGCAATGAAAAACGCAAGAAACCATAGGCTCCCATTTTCAACAAAATACCTGCCAAAATAACCGATCCTGCTGTCGGTGCTTCCGTATGTGCATCTGGTAACCAAGTATGGAAAGGCCACATTGGAACTTTCACAGCAAAAGCAATAAAGAACGCCAAGAAAATCCAGAACTGCCAATCAAAATTGAATGGATAATCCATGTATGCCAAGACACTAAAACTACCACCTGTTTTAAAGTACATTGCCATAATAGCAATCAACATCAAAACAGAACCACCCAACGTATAAAGGAAGAATTTCAAGGTCGCATAAACGCGATTTTTTCCACCCCAAACACCAATAATCAGATACATCGGAATCAACATGGCTTCCCAACAAAAATAGAACAACACCACATCCAAGGCACAAAATACGCCAATCAATGTGGTTTCCAAAATAAGAAAAGCCAACATATATTCTTTCACACGTGTTTGAATACACGTCCAAGCTGAAACAATACAGATAACCGTTAACAAGCTTGTTAACACAACGAACGGCATCGAAATACCATCCACACCCAAAGCATAATTAATATTAAATGCTTTAATCCATGGATGCAATTCTTCAAATTGCATATGTGCTGTTGTAGCGTCAAAGAATAACAATAAAGGCAATGTTACAATAAATGTCGCCACTGAAACCGCTAAAGCAGCCCAGCGTACCGCCATATCATCCTTTAAAAACATCCAAATAAACAATGCCCCTGCCGTCGGCAAGAAAATACTCAAGCTTAGAATGGGAAAGCCCAATACGTTATACAACGATTCCATTAATATCCCCTATCCCTTCAACAACAGCCAAGTCAAAAGACCAAATACACCAATCACCATCCCATAAGCATAATGATATACCATGCCTGTTTGCATACGCCGCAATTTTGCAGCGCCCGATGCTACTGAATCAATAATTCCACCATGCACAATGCCCTTATCAATCATAGCCAAATCGGCTTTTTGCCAAAGCATTTGACCCAAACATTGAGTAGGACGAATAAATATTTTCTCATACAACTCATCCCAATACCATTTATTCAACAGAAAGTCATGTAAACGTGGGAATGTTGCAGCTAACTTTGCAGGCATCGCTGATTCTTTAAAGTAGAATCCATATGCCAACGAAATACCCGCAATGGCCAACCAGAATGGCAATGTCATAAAGAAAGGATGATGTTCTTCAAGCTCTAATTTTAACAATGGGTTATGTGCATCCAATACAAACAATGAATCCCTAAAGAAACCATTAATCACTTCGGGGTTGGCAATATCCAATACATAAACGCCCCATAAACCTGAACCAAAAGCACCAACAGCTAAAATCATTAAAGGTATGGTCATCACCTTGGGTGATTCATGCAAATGCGGTTTAATTTTAGGATCAACACGATCGGTATTATGAAAGGTCAAGAAGAACATACGGAACGTATAAAAAGCGGTCATAAAGACACCCGATAATAACGCCCAATAAGCCAATTCACTGACCCAACCCATATCTCGTACCATCGTTGCTTCAATAATCAAATCTTTTGACCAGAAACCTGCAAACGGAGGAATACCCGACAAGGCTAAGGCTGCAATAAACATGGTAATATAGGTAATCGGCATATATTTACGCAACTGTCCCATTTTACGAATATCTTGATTGGCCAATACAGCATGAATCACTGAGCCTGCTGCCAAGAATAATAACGATTTAAAATAAGCATGCGTCATCAAGTGAAAAATACCTGCTGAATAAGCAGATACACCACAGGCCACAAACATATAACCCAATTGCGAACACGTTGAATAGGCAATCACACGTTTGATATCATTTTGTACCAAACCAATGGTTGCACACATCCAAGCGGTAATCGCACCGACAATAATCACTGCTGCCAACGCTGTTTCAGAAAACTCAAACATCGGCGACAAACGTGCCACCATGAACACACCTGCTGTTACCATCGTTGCCGCATGAATCAACGCTGAAATAGGTGTTGGACCTTCCATAGAATCAGGCAGCCAAACATGCAAGGGTACTTGACCTGATTTACCGATGGCACCCACAAATAATGCCAAACAAATAAAGGTAATGGCATCCATTTCCCAACCTAAAAAGCTTAATGTGTGACCTTCCGTCACAAATCCAACGGTCGCAGCAAAGACTTCATGATAATCTACAGTTCCAAAATAATACCAAACAGCCAAAACACCAATTAAGAAACCAAAATCACCCACACGATTGACAATAAATGCTTTGAGTGCGGCATAATTAGCAGCTTCACGTTTAAACCAAAAACCAATCAATAAATAAGAGAACAAACCAACCGCTTCCCAACCAAAGAATAAGGTAAAGAAATTATTACCCATCACCAAAACAAGCATCGAAAAAGTAAAGGCCGAAATGTATGCAAAGAAACGCGAGTAACCCGGATCACCATGCATATAACCAATCGTATATAAATGCACACAGGCTGAAACCACTGTAACAGTCACCATCATGGCAACCGTCAATGGGTCAATCATCATGCCAACAGCGACAATAAAATGTTCCGATGCCATCCATGTCCAAAAATTACCGTAAAAAGATGCACCATTAAATACTTGAACAAAGACATCTACCGATAATATAGCTGCTGCAATCACTGCTCCAGAGGTAATACAATGGGTAACTTTTTCTTTTAAAAACCAACCAAAGAAGCCCGCCAATAGTGCAGCCAGCAAAGGCAAGGCTGGAATTGCCAATAATTCAAACGTATTTAACGTTGTGATGGTTTCTCCCACGAAAGCCTCCCCTAACCTTTCAATGTGTTGATATCTTCAACATCAATCGAACGACGATTGCGATAAAATGAAACTAAAATCGCCAACCCTACCGCCACTTCTGATGCTGCAACCGTCAACACAAAAAATACAAAAATCTGACCTGATATATCTTGCAAATAATGTGAAAAGGCCACAAAATTAATGTTCACTGCCAATAAAATAAGCTCAATACACATTAAAATAGTAATCACATTTTTGCGATTCAAAAAAAGACCTATCACACCCAAAGAAAACAAACAGGCAGCTACAATCAAATAATCCGATAAATCAATCATGATTACATCCTCACCTTACGCAAACGATCTTCTTTACGTACATTCACTTGCTTGGATATATTTTGATACTTGGCATCTTTACGTGTGCGCAAAGTCAATACAATCGCACCCACCAAAGCCACCAATAAAATAATCGCTGCAATTTCAAAGCCTAATAAATATTGCGTGTATAAAATTTTACCAATTTCAACGGTATTATTCACTTCTTGCCCTAAGTGACCTACATTAGCCATGGCATCCGTATGAAAAATGCCACTGCTAGCCGCTGCAATAAATTCAATCAATAAAGCGACTGCAATGATGCCACCCATTGGTAAGTATTGAAGAAACCCTTCTCGCAATTTTGCCTTATTCACTTCCAACATCATGATGACAAACATAAACAGCACCATCACAGCACCAACATAAATCAAAATTAAAATAATTCCCAAAAACTCAGCATCTAATAGAAAAAATAATCCTGCCGAATTAAAAAAACAAAAAATCAAAAACATCACAGAATGCATGGTGTGTCTTGCCATAACCACACCCATACCACCTATAACTGTCATCGTTGCAAACAGATAAAAGAATCCAGCTTCAAACATTTCCCCTCCTAATCCCTATCTGGTATTTAATGATATTTTGCATCAGCTGCAATATTAGCTGCAATTTGAGATTCATAACGATCACCCACATCAAGCAACATCTCTTTGGTATAATACAATGCTTCACGCGTTTCACTGGCATATTCAAAGTGCTGTGTTTCCACAATCGCATCCACAGGACATGCTTCTTGACATAAACCGCAATAAATACACTTGGTCATATCAATATCATAACGTGTGGTTCGACGGCTACCATCTTCACGTTCTTCTGATTCAATCACAATGGCTAAAGCAGGACAAACCACTTCGCAAAGTTTGCAAGCAATACAACGTTCTTCACCTGAATCATAACGACGCAACGCATGCAAACCACGAAAACGCGGTGATAACGGCGTACGTTCTTCTGGATATTCCACCGTGATTTTTGGTTTGAACAAATAACGCATGGTGAGTGCAAGCCCTTTCACCAGTTCCCACAACATCCAAGTCTTAAACGCACGTTTAATCAACTGCATCCTAAGACCTCCACGGCTGATAATAGCCAATCATATCACTTAAAATTGTCAAACTACTGTTTAACTCGCCTGCATACGTAAACAAGCCTAACACTGCAATCCAAGCCAACGTCCAAGGCAAAAACACCTTCCAACCTAAACGCATCATTTGGTCATAGCGAAAACGTGGGAAGGTTGCACGGAACCAAATAAACACAAAGATAAAAAAGCTTGTTTTCAATAACAACCAAACCGTTCCAGGGATAAAGTCCAAAGCAGGGATTGGTGCATCCCATCCACCCAGAAATAAAATCGAGGTCAACAAGCTAATCAAAATCATGGCACCATATTCAGCCAGTGAGAATGTCGCAAACCACATGCCTGAATACTCAACAATATGACCCGCAACCAATTCTGCTTCACCTTCAACCAAATCAAACGGTGTACGATTTGTTTCAGCACAACCTGAAATAAAATAGACTAAAAACATCGGAAACAAGGGAATAATATACCAATGCCAGAAACCACCTGTTTGCGCGTTCACAATCACTGATAAATCCATACTTCCTGACAACATCAACACACACACCAAAGCAAAGCCCATCGATATTTCATAAGAAATCATTTGGCATGTTGCACGCACGGCAGCAATCAATGCATATTTAGAGTTCGAGGACCAACCCGCCATCAGCACGCCATAAATCGCCAAACTGGAAATCGCCATGATATACAAAATACCCACGTTTAAATGCGCAATCGCCATCACATGAGCTGTATCCCATAAACCAAACAAGGTTGTTTCACCAAAGGGTACAACAGCAAATGCCACCAAAGCAGGCACCAATGCCATTACAGGAGCAGCAACAAATAAAATTTTATTGGATTGACTTGGAATAATGGTTTCTTTCAAAAAAAGCTTCAAACCATCGGCCAACGGTTGCAACAAACCAAAAGGTCCGACGCGATTACAACCTTTACGCACTTGCATCAAACCAATCACACGACGTTCAGCATAGGTAATATATGCCACAGACAAGGCAACAGGAATGGCAATCGCCAAGATCTCCAGCGCCCAAATTAGCCCAGTTAGAGCTATATCGGTCCACTCCATTACTGACCTCCCCCAAGACTAGCCATGACTTCGCAAGATAAATCTCCTGCAACACCACGCTTAGAAATAAATAAAACACCCTCTACCACATCATCTCGCACACCAACATCAAAAGTATAGTTTCCTGAGGCTGTGCGTATCACGCATTCACCCACCGTCAAACCTGCTTCTTTTAATGTATTGGGATGAACCAAAACATCATCCAAGGCACGAATATTTCCTGCTTCTACCAACGATGCTGAAGCCCTCACCCATGCACCTTCACGGTACATCGAATAACGACTAATCACATCCAATGGCATGGCGGGATTAACCCCAACAGGCAATACATTTGCATCACGTTGGCGAGCTACAGGCATGCGCCATGTATTATGATCTACACCCTGACCCCACACTTCACGAAGACTAGGCAAATAACTTTGCACCGAAGCCCTGATTTCATTCATATCAACGGCTGGAATATCCATACCAAAGCCTTGAATCAAACGCATCATCACTTTCCATAAAGGTCGTGCATCACCTACCGTCGATAATGGTTCATCTGCCAGATGAATTTCACCCGACATATTGATAAACGTTCCCTCTACTTCAGAATAAGCTGAAGCTGGCAACATCACATCCGCGTATTCAGATACTTGACCTGACACAGCACCAATTTGTACCAAAGGAACTTTACCCATCGCACGTTTGGCTTGCATCGAAAACAAACCATCACCTAACGGATCACTACCAATCAACAACAAGGCATCCAACTCACCATCATGGGCAGCATCAAATAAATCACCGACACTGGTACGCACATCACCAAACACTGCGCTCAACAAGGAGGCATTCATGCCTTCTGGAATCAAGTTTCGTGCATCGCGACCTTCTTCACCATGGCCTGAAGCGCGAGCTATCAAATCCAAACCATGAATCAATGCAGCGGCATCTACATGTGAACGAATTTCTTCACCCACAAGTAAGGCACAAGAATCTGACAACAATGCATCCGCCAATAATTTTCCTGCTTCATGACGTTCGGATACCGATGACAACCAAGCATCCATGCCCGCTGCGCTTTTACCTAAATCTTTTAATTGTTGCATGGCTCTAGCAATCACTGCTGCCCATTCACGTGGACGAATCAAAGCATCTGCACTCAATTCACTGTTGGTGCGGTAATTCATGGCACCAATACGTATGACTGGTTTACCTGCCAAACTACGCTGACGTAAGCCTTGCATTAGAATAGGTAAGCGTTGACGCAAATCAGAACCCAAAATCACGACTTCATTCGCATCAACAATTTGCTTCGATGTCATACCAAAGCCTTCTTCAAAAGCAAACGGTCGCATATCACGACGATGTAAATCAAACGCAACCTTGGCATCATCAAACACACAATCATGGAGCAAACGAATCGCAGTTAAACCTTCGATACTCCAGTCTGGAGAAAAAACAATACCCACACGTTTACCTTTCAATAAACGCACTATTTTTTCTACTGCCATATCCCAATTGACGGCTTGCACACCTGAAGCATCACGTATGAATGGTGTTAATATTCGTTCTTTTGCACGAAAAGCGTCATGCACATAACGACCACGATCACAAATCCACGGTTCATTGGCAGCATAATCTGGTTTAATACGAATTACTTCGTCGCCGCGTGATTCAATCACAATATCGCAACCTTGCGGACACTGTGTACAGATACTCCTATGACGTTTTACTTCCCAAGGTCTCGAAACATCTAACGATGGTTTATCTAATAACGCCCCAACAGGACAGATATCTGCAAGGTTTCCTGATAATTCAGATGCCAACGCATCTTCAACCACACCTTCAATACGCATATGATCAGAGCGATTTAACACGCCCATATCACCTGTTCCTGCAATTTCATCTGCAAATCGAACACAACGTGTGCAATGAATGCAACGTGTCATACATGTGCTAACAAAGGGGCCTAGGTTATGATCAACAACGGCCCGTTTAACCTCTTTATAACGACCATGTTCTGCACCATGTTCTTCCGTATAATCTTGTAACTTACATGCACCACCCTGATCACACACGGGGCAATCCAAAGGATGATGAATCAGCAAGTATTCCATAATCATTTCACGATCTTTGCTCAAACTTTTGGACTGTGTGGTAACACGCATGCCTTCACCAACTGGTGTACAACACGATGCGGCGGGTTTACCCCAACCTTCCACTTCCACCAAACACATTCGGCAGTTGGCTGCCACAGAAAGCTCTGGATGATAACAAAAATAGGGAACATCCACACCTTGCTTTCGACAGGCTTCTAAAATACTTGTTCCTGATGAAACAGTTACTTCTTCTTCATTGATAAATAAAGTTGTCATGCAGCCTTCTCCATCAAGCGTTCACGAACTTCATCGGGAAAATGTTTTAACAAGGACAAAATCGGTGCAGCTGCACCATCAGCCAAGGCACAAATCGTTCGCCCAGCCATATGCGTTGCTGCATCATGCAATACGGTCAAATCTTCTTCACAACCTTGCCCATTTTCAACACGTGTCATCACACGTTCTAACCAGCCTGTACCTTCTCTGCATGGCGAACACTGACCACATGATTCATGCGCATAAAAATGTGCCAAACGTCGGGTTAAAGCAATCACATCAGCGGTTTCATCCATGACAATAATCGCGCCTGAACCCAGCATCGAACCAGCTTTCATCATCGCATCATACGTAAGCGGTGTATCATAATGTTCTGCAAGCAACCACGGTGTAGAAGAACCACCGGGAATAATCACTTTCGGCACGGTTCCATGTTGCAAACCGCCACAATATTCCTCAATCAGAACTTTCAGCGAAGTCCCCATCGGTACTTCATAGTTCCCCGGTTTATTGACATGACCTGACACTGAAAATATTTTCATACCTGTATTATTGGGAACACCAATAGCCGCATGCCAATCGCCACCAAATTCTAAAATAGCAGGAATAGTTGCCAATGTTTCAACATTATTCACCACCGTTGGGCAACGGTAAAATCCTTCAATCGCAGGAAAAGGCGGTTTAAATCGAGGTCGTCCTGGACGACCTTCCAAAGATTCAATCAATGCCGTCTCTTCACCACAAATATAAGCACCTGCACCACGATGCACGGTCAAATTCATGGAAAAATCAGAACCTAAAATATTTTCACCCAAAAGGTTCGCTGCATACGCTTCTTTAATAGCAGCATCCACAACTTCCACTTCATGTAAAAATTCACCACGAATATAGATATAAGCATCGTGTACGCCCAAGGCAAAACCAGCCATAATCATGCCTTCAATCAATAGATGAGGATCAAAGCGCATAATGTCACGATCTTTAAATGTACCGGGTTCACCTTCATCAGCATTGCATAAAAGATAGGTCGGTTTACCTGTGTTACGCGGTACAAATGACCATTTCAAACCTGTTGGAAAACCCGCACCACCGCGACCACGAAGCCCTGATTTCTTCACTTCATCAACAATATGTTCGGTATCAAAATCCTTCAATACCGTGGGCAAAAATGCGTAAGCTCCATTTTTACGAGCAATGTTTAATGATGTTTGATTTTCAATATGAATACGATCAAAACAAATCGCTTTGACTTGTTTAGGGTCTGATGAAATCATAACTGATCACCCTTAACCTTAGTAATAAATGCATCAATATAAGCTGCATCAACTTTTTCGTGATAGGCATTGTTAATTTGAACCACAGGCGCGCCAGCACAAGCTCCTGCACACTCCACTTCAGTGACTGTAAACATACCATCAGGTGTTGTTTCACCGACTTGAATACCTAAACTTTCTGTCATATGTGCCAGCAATTCATTGCCACCATTCAACATACAACCTGCATTCGTACACACTTCTAAAAGGTAAGTCCCACATGGTTTTTCACGAAACATGGTATAAAAAGTAACCACTTCACGCACCGCCATCAAACGCAAATCCAAGGTGTCTGCAACCAATTGCTGAACAGGCATGGACAAATAACCAAAATCTTTTTGCGCCATGTGTAGCACTGGCAACAAGGCCGATCGTTTGCCTGGATACTTTTTGATAAGCACATCAATTTCTTGAAGGCGGTCTAAAGAAAAACAAACATTCTCTCCTACGCTCATCGATCCACCTCTCCAAACACAATGTCTTGTGTACCAAGAATCGCCACAACATCCGCAATCATGTGACCACGACACATATAATCCAACGCTTCCAAATGGGCAAAACCAGATGCACGAACTTTCATGCGATAAGGTTTATTAGAACCATCTGAAATCAAATGTACTGCAAATTCACCTTTTGGATGTTCAACCGCAGTATATACTTCACCAGCAGGCACATGATAACCTTCAGAAAAATACTTGAAATGATGAATCAATGTTTCCATATCACCTTTCATGTCTGCCCGATCTGGGCTACTTAAACGTGCATCACGAGATTTAATATCACCTGAATTTTTCGCTAACCATGCGATACATTGACGAATAATTTCATTGGATTGACGCATTTCTTCCACACGCACCAAATAACGATCATAACAATCGCCCGTAGCACCCACAGGAATATCAAATTCCATTTTATCATACACATCATAAGGCTGTGTTTTACGCAAATCCCACGCAACACCTGATGCTCGAATCATCGGCCCACTAAAGCCCCATGCCAAAGCCGTTTCTTCATCTACAATAGCAATATCAACATTGCGTTGCTTCCAAATGCGATTTTCTGTTAATAAAGTTTCATATTCATCAACATAACCTGGGAAGCGATCTATAAAACCTTGAATTTTTTCAAGAAGCCCATCAGGTAAATCCTTACTCACGCCACCGGGACGAAAGTACGCTGCATGCATACGCGCACCAGACACTTCTTCATAAAAATCGAAAATATCTTCACGCTCGCGAAAGCAATACAAAAACACCGTCATCGCACCAATATCAAGTGCCACAGCACCAAGCCACATGCAGTGATTCAAAATTCGCGTTAATTCAGCAAACATCACACGAATATATTGTGCGCGTTCAGGCACTTCCACACCCATCAACTTTTCAACAGCTAAAGCATAAGCGTGTTCATTTGCCATCATAGAAACATAATCAAAACGATCGAAATATGGCACATTTTGCAAATATGTTTTTTGTTCAAATAATTTTTCTGTGCCTCGATGTAATAAGCCAATATGCGGCTCAGCACGTTGCACCACTTCACCATCTAGTTCTAAGACTAAACGTAAAACACCATGGGCAGACGGATGTTGAGGACCAAAGTTTAGAGTGTAATTCTTAATTTCAGCCACGGTCAGCTCCCGGCCAGGTTCTAGGAATAAGAACACGGTTTTCCACCGCATTAGGACGATAAACACAACGCCATTGTTCATCGTCAAAGAACATCTCAACACGACCTTCAACAGGGAAGTCTTTGCGCATTGGATAACCTTCAAAACCATAATCAGTCAATAGACGACGTAAATCTGGATGGTGATTAAAAATAATCCCAAACATCTCAAACGCTTCGCGTTCAAACCAGTTGGCAGTTGGCCACACTTCCACAACTGAATTGACCAATTGACGTGAGTCTAGCTGAATCTTCAAACGCAATCGTTTGTTATGCTGGATGGACAATACATTATAAATAACTTGGTAGCGGCCATCTTCTTTAACAAACCCAGGATACTCAGACATATCCACGCCGCACAAATCCATCAATTGCTCATAGCCTTGATGGTCTTTTAAATAGTGACAGGCATCAACAATCGCATCATAACGCAGTTTCACGACAGTACAGTCCAAGCTTTCAGATACATCCAGAATCGCATCTTTTAAATGCTCTTTCAAACCTGCCACTTCTGGCAAATCTTGTTGCTCTTGCTTTATGTCATTCATGATTGATTACCGTGCAATTGTATTGGTACGTTTTATTTTTTCTTGCAATTGAATAAAGCCATACAGCAGTGCTTCCGCAGTTGGAGGGCAACCTGGAATATAAATATCAACAGGTACAATACGATCACAACCACGTGTTACCGAATACGAATAGTGATAATAACCACCACCGTTGGCACATGAACCCATTGAAATAACCCAACGTGGTTCCGACATTTGATCATATACTTTACGTAATGCAGGAGCCATTTTATTGCATAAAGTCCCTGCCACCACCATCACATCTGATTGACGTGGACTTGGGCGAAAAACAATACCAAAGCGATCTAAATCATAACGTGATGCACCAGCATGCATCATTTCAACAGCACAACACGCCAAACCAAAAGTCATCGGCCATAACGAACCAGCTCGCGCACCATTAATTAACTTATCTGCTGTTGTCGTAATAAAACCTTTATCAAGCAGTCCTTCTATTCCCATTGCAAGGCTCCCTTGTTCCAGGCGTAGATGTATCCAACCAATAAAATTAATAAAAACATCATCATTTCAACAAAACCAAACATGCCAATTTGGTCCAACACCACCGCCCAAGGAAATAAAAACGCTGTTTCCAAATCAAAAATAACAAAAAGAATGGCAATAAGGTAGAAACGAACATCAAAATGAATACGTGAATCTTCAAAGGCTTCAAAACCACATTCATACGGTGAAAGTTTTTCTTTATTTGGTTTCTGCTCCGCAACAAATACGGTGATTAGGAGAGGCATGGCTCCCATACCTAAAGCAATCAAAATAAAGATAAAAATGGGTATATATTCGTTTGCTAAATATTCCGCGCCCATTGCACCCTCCCCTTTAAACTTCTCAACATCAACGACCTGCTAATGTCCTACAGACTCAATCTGCGAGTCGGATTTCTAGCACGAACATTATTTTCGTCAATATTTATCATGAAGGGTTTTTCATGAAAGAAATCCGTATTAGGCAATATGGGGGGCAAAAAACCAGACTATAGATAAAAACATTGTTTATTCAAATACCTTCGCCAAAATAGTGCTATTTCAGCTCGTATTAACCATGAATTTCATTGAAATCTTATTAATCAGTTCATGAATAAAAATACGTTCGGCATTTTCCCTACATAATTTTAATGTTTCTTGGACTTGCTTGCGTGCCAGAAACCACACCTTCACATCGTGCATACTTCTGCCGACTTT
>JAUZQM010000108.1 GCA_030950985.1 Mariprofundaceae bacterium
CGTAATCTTTTCATCGAATTTTAGGAGGGATGAAGGTTGCTGTGTGTTCATTACTTTACTCTGTGGGTGCGGCTTTAGCCGCGCCGAATGAAGTATCAGGGCGCGGCTAAAGCCGCACTTCCAAAGCATGGAATAACAAAAAAATAACTCCGACCGAATCACTCGAGGGTGACAATGAAAATCATGAAAAACGTCATACAAGACTGATTAGACTGACACTTATTCTAGTCTTTTAAGCTGTTTCTTTAACTGCTGAATAGGTGGTAATGGTTTTTGCTGATAGACATCTTTTTCCCACTGTTTTAACCATGCTAACCAATGTTCAGGCTTGATGTGTTGAGGTGTTTTAATGCGCCTTAAAGGCTCAAAAGACTCACGTTTTATAGCATGTTGAAGTAACCACATATCAATCACATGTTGATGTCGATGAAGGTGAATCGTATGGCGATATTTTTTTACTTTCTGATACATTTGATACAGCACAAACACAGCAATCAAGCATGAAAGTAACCAAGGCAATACGAGTTTCAATCCATTCATAAGGCTTTTAAATAAAGCTTCACGATCTTGATTTTGAAACTCTAAAATATAGCGATACCACGTTAATTTCACGGTTTCCCAGACATGATCCCAAGCTGGAAATTGAATATTTGTTAATTGCCAACGCGATGCAGGTGTTGGATCCATGCGTTGCCAATGCCCATTGAGCCAAACTTCGACCCAGCTATGCGCATGTTGTTGACGTATGATAAGAAAATTCCCTGTATCATTCCATTCACCACCAAAATAACCATTCACGATACGCGCAGGGATGCCAAGATTGCGTGCTGCCAATGCCAAGGTACTGGCATAAAGTTCACAATGCCCACGCTTCAGCTGAATAAACGAAGCTAAGGGATGTTGTTCATCCAATATCACATGCAAATCATACGTCCAAGCATGCAACGTTTGATTGAGTTGTTGCAAGGCTTGTGGCGCGGGTATGTTGGGGGCAATGGTATCTTTAACCCAATCTTGAATCGCTTGTGGCACATCTTGGTTTTTTTCATCGCCTTGAGGTGCTATTTCGGATGGACTTGGAACATGCGATGCAGACCCGAGTGGGGCAATCTGCATGACAAAACGTAAACGTCGATTGGGCGGCTTGGTAAAATGAAACTGCCTTAAATCATCTTGAAAACTTGTACTGTGTAAGGCTTGAATATGCGTAAGTCCATTGGCTAACATCATATAAGGGTGATCCGATGCTTCACGAAACAGGGCAACGTTTATCGCATTCGGTTTATTTTTTTGCAGGCTTACATCTTGTTCTGGCGACCATGTGCGTGTCTGTTTGCTTGCGCGTTGTTTCCAAACATGATGGTGGTAATCACTTAAAACCACGCCACGCCAATAACGGTTCATGATTTGTCTTTTAAAATAAATGGTATCCGTATCAAGGCTTTCGATACGCATGACCACGGTACTATCCAAATCATGTGCAAAATCACCCAATTTGACGTGATCTGAAAATCCAGTGGTTGCCATGCGTGGTTGAGTGGGTTGTAGTTTACTTTGAATATCAAAGCGCGGCAGCAATAAAAACAATGATAAGGTCATCACCACCATCAGACTATTGCTACGAAAATCGTGACGAATACGTGGGGTTGGTAAATCACCACCCACTTGTTCAAGTCCGTAAAGGCAGCTTGATGCACGCCAAATAAACCACATCAAGGCAAGTAAGGGTATGGCATATAACACGGAATCCGTTAACACTGCACCGGCAAGCATGAGAAAAAGACCTGTGAGCATACGATGTAAATGATTCCGAGGGGTGGCACTTTCAATGGTCACTGCCAATGCCAAAATAAGTAAAAAATCAGTAAAGGCTACGACCCAAGCTCGCCCTAAGATAAGTTCCAAACCCACCCATAAAAAACCAAACCAACCAATAAAACTGGCGTGCATTTCACTCAATGCAAAACGACGACCATAGGCAATGCGCAAAAGAGCAGCGATGACAGGTAAGCTCCAGTAAATCGGACTGACAAAATCAGAGAGTGCCAAGGCTGCCACGCCTGACATAAGCACACCCAAAGTAAGGTGTTCGGCTTCGTTGCTTTGTGTCGTATTCATAAGGACAACAACATGCCTTCACCTTGCAAAGGTGGTGTGGATTCGCTTTGGGCTTGGGCTAAGGCTTTGATGGCAGCTTGATAATCTGTAGGCACGGCAAGGTCAAAATACTGTTGACCCAAAATAAAATGTTCATGGCTATATTGACCTTGTTTTTTTAACCAATACCAAGCCATACCTAATAAACGATCAAAATCTTGCGCACTGGCATAAGAAGGAAGCCGTAAATCAACACGCACATGTTTTTGATGATGCGATGGTTGGGCTTGTGTGAAACGTTTGATGCGCCATGTATCAGGATTTAAGGTTGATTTTCGCCAATGGATACGAGCAATCGAATCGCCTGCAACATAAGCACGTAAATCATCATATTCATCGCCCTCGATACGTTGGGAAGCAGTCACTTCTCCCAAAGATTGGGTTTCTGACCAAGCAATAGGCGCAGCAAGCACCAACCATAACGCCGCATCTTGCCGTTGATATTCAATCTGCCACAAGCCTAAAGGTGCGGCTGTGCTTAAGTGTTGCTGGGCGATTGACGTACACGCACGTTGTTCTGGAAATAAGTGTGCCATGATGGTCATGTGCTTGGTTTGCATATTGATTTGCATGTGAATATCGGGTTGATTCCAAACGACCTCAATCATCGCTGATGTGGATGTGGCAATAGTTTGTTGTTGACGAAGAATATGGGGAATGCCTTGCTCCAATACAGTGGGTAAAATATGGCCAAATTTGGGAACATGGCGCAATATCTGAATGCCTTGAATACAAGCCAAGAAGGCAATGGAAAAAAGCATACCACCACATAAATAAAGCAAATTATTACCTGAATAAAAGGCTGCTGACCATAACCCAAGCAATGAAAAAAACATCAATCCACCTGCGCGTGTCATGCCTATGTTCCAATGAGGTGCGATGGGAATGCGCAGACGAATCAACGCATTCAGCAGCTTAAGTAACCAAGGTGGAAGTCTTAAATCAGAAGGATTATAAGCCATTAAGCAGGTACAGGAACTTGTTCTAACAAAGTTTGCATGGCTGCCGAAGCATCACCATGTGCGACAATGCGATGGGTCAAACATGGTTGCCAAACAGCCTGAATATCCCAAGCGGAGACATAATCTTGACGATTTAGCCAAGCGTGAGCTTTAGCCGCCCTCAATAAATCTTGTCCTGCACGTGGAGAAATACCTTGTTGCAGCCATTTGCGATTGCGACTTAAGGTTAATAACGCCAACACATAATCCATCAAGACATCAGCAACAGGCAATGCCTCAATGATTTGATGGGCTTGTTGAATATCGTCCCATGTTGCTAAAGCTTTCAAGTGTTTGAGTTGTTCATGCCCTACTAGCCCCATCAATAATCGACGTTCCGCCTCCCTATCAGGATAACCCAAGGAAATACGCATAAAAAATCGATCTAATTGGGATTCAGGCAGGGGAAATGTGCCTAATTGTTCCAAAGGATTTTGCGTGGCCATGACAAAAAAAGGTTGCGGTAAAGCATGGGTATCGCGTTCAATACTCACTTGCCCTTCCGCCATCGCTTCCAACAATGCTGATTGTGCTTTAGGGGTGGCGCGATTGATTTCATCTGCCAATACAATGTGATGAAAAATAGGCCCTTCGTGAAATGAAAACCGTCTTTCAATGGGGTCAAATATTTCCACACCAATAATATCCGCAGGCAACATATCCGCTGTAAATTGAATACGACCAAAATCACTGTGTAAACTGGCTGTAAGCGCATGGGCTAAGGTGGTTTTACCCACCCCCGGTACATCTTCAATTAGAATATGCCCATGACTAAGCAAGCAAATCATCAGTTGTCGAATCGCATCTTTTTTACCTGCTAAAGCAAGGCTCAGTTGCTCTTCAAGTTGTTGCATAAGTGTCGAAAGTTGCATGGTTAAACTCCTAGAATCGATGAAATACCCTGACGAAAACTGGGGTAGCGTAATGTTTCAAGCAACTCATCATGCAAACGTTGGTTGCTGATGCGTTTGTTATCACTAAAAAAGGATAATGCGGTTGCTGTTAATTGTTCTTTTCCTTCCTCGGGTGTGAGAATAATCGGCTCTGGTGCGCCAATCATCGCAGCAACTTCTTGCACATAGTGATGATGTGAAAACGGTAAATCATCGGCAACATTAAGAATGCGACCTGCACGAGGCTGATACATGGCTGTTTCCAATGCCCGAACAATATCATCAACATGAATACGGCTGGCATCATGTTCAGGTTGCCATGCGACTGCTTTATAATTCCCTGCCATTAAACGTGGAAAAATATTGCGTTCGGGACCATAAATACCTGCCAAACGAAAGACTTCCGCAGGTAAACCACTGGTTAACCATGCTTGTTCCGCCAATAAGCGTTCTTTTCCACGCTCACTATGGGGTTGGCATGGCGTATTTTCATTGACCCAAGCACCTTGGGCATCGCCATAGACACCTGTGGTAGATAAATAGCCAACCCACTGCAACGATGAAAGTTGCGGAACAAGTTGAGGGACAACATCGACTTGAGATGCGGTCATCGACATGCCATGGCGTGTTAGAGGAATCGAATCAATCAAGTGCGTCGTGCTGGATAAAACATCTGGAGAAATTGCTAAAGGAGTCTCTGCAACGATAGTAGAAATTCCTACCGCCTGTAAGGCTTTGGCGTGTTCATGCGAACGTGTAAACCCAATAACATGTGTATTTGCTGGTTTTTTTAAGAGTAAAGCACGGGCTATTTTTTCGCCCACATAACCACACCCAAGAATCAAAAGCTGTTTTTTCATACGTTTTCATCCTTAGGTGCTTGGTAATTTTCGGGCTTTTGCACCACTAATGGGCTTAATAAAGCTTGCCGAAATACGGTGAAATGATGGCATTCTGCACCATACCCCACATGTCTTAATGCCATCGATTCAATCAGTGTTGATATTTTATCTAAATAGCGAATGTTTTTTAAAGTGGCAAGAGTGCTTGCTAATTTACGTTGAAGCATGGTCACATCACCATCGAGAACATCCGCCAATTCAGGACTTAAATGAAAAAGATGCGTGAAAAAACATGTGGTTAAAGCATTCATTTCATTGCTATTTTCAAGCAAAATTAAATTTTCACGAATAAGTTTTTGGTAGGTAGAATCTGACATGTTTATATCGTTCCTTATAACATAGATCCTCGATACAAGCACTCGAGGATGACGTTTCTTAGATTTCGGGGATGACGTTTCTTTTTCACCAAAGTGCGTAACATTTGTGAATCACAAATAATCGTTAATCGAGGCAATGATATGGATATAAAAAGCTTTGTCCTTACCGTTTTTTAAAATTTCTTTAATACTTGACCTAAATAGTATATTATTATACTTTTCGGCGCGAAAATATATGGCTATCATTCATTTTATGGGTGTAGGAGTGTACATGCGATTAACAAGTAAAGGACGCTATGGCGTATCAGCAATGGTGGATTTGAATAAACATGATGCAGAAAAATTCCCTGTCACTCTCGCCTCCATTTCAGAGCGTCAATTTATTTCTTTATCTTATTTAGAACAATTATTTCGTGCTTTGCGCATGAGTGGTTTGGTGCGTTCTATTCGTGGACCAGGTGGGGGTTATTTATTAACGCGTCCTGCTTCTGAAATTTCAGTGGCCGATGTGATTCGTGCCGTTAATGAACCGATTCGAACAACCATGTGTGAAAATGCTGTGCGTGGTTGTCACCGTGGCAAACGCTGTGATACGCATCAATTATGGGATGCGATGGGGCAATATATTTATCGTTTTTTAGATTCGGTGACGATTCAAATGGTCTGTGATAAAGCCGTGGCTTTGGATAGTTTAGAATTTGCACCGTTGGAAAATTACATGCCAAAAGCACCATCAGACCCTCAAGAAGTGATTATCACACGGCGATGAGATATTATTTTGATTATAATGCCACATGCCCGATGTTGGATGTGGCATTGGATGCACTCTGTGAAACCGCAAAACATGCTTCGGGAAACCCTTCCAGTATGCATGGTGATGGGCGTGCAGCCAGACGCGCTTTAGATGATGCTCGTGATGTTATTGCAAAGTATATCAATGCTGAACCTTCATCCTTGATTTTTACATCAGGTGGCACAGAAGCCAATAATATGGCTATTTTTGGTGTGTTGGCTGAGGCTGAAAAAGGCAATGTGGTGGTATCTGCGATTGAACATCCATCCGTATTGCAAACAATTCAATATTGGTCTACTCATTTTGGACATACATTAAAAACCATTCGCCCTGATCGGCAAGGGCTTATTGATGTTGATAAATTTTGTGATGCTTTGGATGAACATACCGTTTTTGCCAGCATGATGTGGGCAAACAATGAAAGCGGCGTGATTCAACCTGTACATGATATGGTGAAAGCTTGCCGAGAACGTCATATTCCATGTTTAGTGGATGCTGTCCAAGCATTGGGTAAAATCGATATCGATGTCAAAACTTTGGATGCTGATTTTGTATCCTTTTCAGCGCATAAAATTGGCGGTGCTAAAGGTGTGGGAGCATTGGCAATTCGGCGTGGTTCACCTTTGAAACCTTGGCTTTTGGGTGGTGGACAAGAACGTGGACGACGTTCAGGTACAGAAAGTGTGCCAGCGATTGCAGCATTTGCAGCAGCTTTGGGTGTGATTGATTACGCACAATGTTCAGAGGTTCGTGATGATTTTGAAGCTTACTTAAAAAGCAAAATGCCTGATGTAACGATTCATGGAAATCAAATCGAACGTGTCGGCAATACCAGTATGTTTACAGTACCTGGGATGGACGGTGAAACCTTGTTGATGCAGTTGGATTTAGCAGGTTTTTCTGTGGCATCAGGTTCGGCTTGTTCTTCGGGTAAACGTGAACCTTCGCATGTGCTAAAAGCGATGGGTGTGGATGATCGAGCTGCACGCAGCTCCTTGCGGGTAAGTTTTGGATTAGAACACAGTAAAAAAGATGCGCACGCGTTGGTAGATGAGTTGATACGTATTCGTGCTTTATTAAGAAAAATGGCAGGACGATAATCATGACAGCATTAGATATAACCCTAAGCGATGCAGCAATCACCCAAATGCGAACGGTATTGAAAGATATGGGCAAGTCGGGACTTCGCTTATCAGTACGTAAAGCAGGTTGTTCGGGTCTGGAATATGTGTTGGAAGATGTCGATCAAGGGTTAGACGGTGATTTAAGCTATGACTTGGGTGATTTTACCTTATTTGTCGATGAAGCATCGTATAACAAAGCATTGATTGGTTTGCATATTGATTTTCAAAAAGATTTATTGTCAGCATCTTTTATTTATACAAACCCCAATAAAAAAGGCGAATGTGGCTGTGGTGTTTCATTTACAATTTAGACACGGTGCTGAGGATAAATGGAGGAAGACCATGTCATCCAAGAAAAAAAATATTCCACTAACGATTGCGATCTCAGTAATCTTGGCAAGCCCAGCAATACCATCCAACAACGGGGCGTGGATAACTTCTGCCCAAGCGGCACAAAGTACTTCTCAAACGGTCAATCATGAGAAGCAATTGATTGAGGCCTACGTAAAGAGCAGATACAACTACGCTGATGCAGAATCGCTGGCTAGGTTTTGGGGCAGCAATCGTGTTTGGGATGCTAAGCTGAAAATTGGTGACTATATACTGAAAAACAATCAGACAGCTATTGATCAGGCATTAGACAACACTCAAGTTGTGCAGTCAATCAGACCGCAAGATTCAGGAAACGAAGCTTTTTTTAATAGCAAGTACACCTACGATGACGCTAGTATTTTAGCTTCTTTTTAGGGCACAGGATCAATTTGGAATGGAAAACTCAAGATTAGTGCTTTCCTACTCAAGGGACAAGATGGCGATGTCCAACAAGCTTTAAACAATGCCAAACAACAAAAGAAAGCAAAACAAGCCCAGAACAGCTACTTTAATAGCAAATATGCCTATGAAGATGCAGCGCTACTGGCTTCCTTCTGGGGTGAAAAAAGCATTTGGGATGCAAAACTCAAGCTGGGAAGGCTTATTTTGACTGATGGTGATGCAAGTATTCAGCAAGCTCTCTCTAACGCAAAGAGCAAATGACTTCATGCTAAATATTTTCTTAAAAACAACATCCGATCATGTCATCGCACACAGAAGTATTTAGCATGGAAATCAACTGGAAAATAGGCATCGAGATCGAGATGCTTGCCCCCAAAGGTGCTAGCCGTCTGGATTTGGCTCAAGCCATTGCACAGCAATATCAGGGAAGTGTGATTCCCTACTTTCATTCCCAAGTCGAACCTAGCAAACTTACGGGTCAACCGTTATTTAAAAACCTTACCCCCGCGTTTGAAGTGCGCGATCAACATGGTAAGCGTATCGCACAATGCGTGGATGATTTAACCCTGCAAGCGGACTTTGATAAATCAACACCGCCACTCTCTGGCTGGTATCGGATTGTGAGTGATGAAAGTCGTTTGCTTCAACTGGTGATGCAACAAGCTGATCCAAAGGCGAGTCTTTCCGAAGTTTTAAAACCGATTGCGCAGCTCTTTGGCACTGATCTGCTGCATGGGCAAGGAGGCATGGTCAGGGTCACTGATCAAACAGGTGAATCCATTGCCATTGCAGCACCTTTACCGGGAGAACGTGAACGTCCTTGTGAATTAATCACGGCTCCCATTAGCAGTCAACATCTGAATAAGCTTGAATCATTGCTCAGCATTGCCCGAAAGCTCGGTTTTACGACTCCGATTGAAGGTGCTGTTCATATTCATTTTGATGCCACATCCCTGATGTCTGCGCCTATACTAGCCAAGCTAATGTGGGTGTTGTGGATTTTTGGCGATAGCTTAAAACAATTGCTAGAAAGCAATCCTCATTGCACAAGGCTGGGTCAATGGCCTCAAAAATTATACGATCATATTCAACGTCCTGAATGGGCTGAACTGAATTGGGAAGAAGCAAGGCAATCACTGGCTGAGTTTACATTAAACAAGTATTGTGCAATACCTTCGCCAAAATAGTGCTATTTCAGCTCGTATTAACCATGAATTTCATTGAAATCTTATTAATCAGTTCATGAATAAAAATACGTTCGGCATTTTCCCTACATAATTTTAATGTTTCTTGGACTTGCTTGCGT
>JAUZQM010000109.1 GCA_030950985.1 Mariprofundaceae bacterium
TCATCCATACCTGCAAATGCAGCTTCAATAAGCGGATAAACCTCAGCCCAATCCAAGCCACCATATCCGCAACCCAATGGTGGAATCGCGATGGATTTAATACCCAAGCGTTGAATGGTGGCTACCAAATCTTGTAAGCCTGCTTCAATATCTTTGATTTTACTTTTTGAACGCCAGTGCTTTTTGGTTGGGAAGTTGATAACCCAACGAGCACCATCCGTTAAGCCACCTAAGTCAAATACATGTACTTTACCAAGCTCAAGCTCACCAGCCTTACAAGCTTTTTCATAAGCTTTATACATCTCTGGAAATGCCTGCCGAAATTGCAGCGCAATGCCTTTGCCCATAATGCCTACGGTGTTGACCGTATTCACCAAAGCTTCAACATCAGCCTTTAATAGATTCCCCTGAACTTCCCTTAACATGAGCTAATAGTACCAACTTGGGATTGCTTTGACCACGGGTTGATGCTCACTTGCAGTCAAAATAGCACGCACTTGGTTGGCAACATCCTCATTAAAACAGCCAATTCCAATCACATGTTGCCAAGCAAAGAAGTCCGCCACTAAAAACTCAGCCGACTTTTTATCGCGTACAGCTTGCCAATATTTTTCCCGAATAGCAGACCAATCCAAGTCATCCAAAGCTGAAAGGTCGTGGTAAAATGATGTATAAAAAGTGCCCGCATTACCATCACTAATAACCCAATCATTGGTTTGCTTCATACCATGCTTAATTGTACTGACTAAATGTAGAACAGTTTTTTGACAACCCTGTTTACGACCCGTATTGCCTTCATTGATGGTATAAAGCATGGGTGAACGTGGACAAAAATAAAACGGCACATACTCACCAACATACCGCCCACTATGTGCGATTTTTATCTGCTCTAGTCGCCGTTTCTTGATATGATCATATCCAATCACAGCATGCCCTGATGTTTGAACCATTTTAGCATCAGACAATAAGCCACCAACTTTCAAAATTTGGGGTAAGTTCTCAATATCTGTAATATGATAAATGCGTGTTTCTTTGCCCTTGCTTTTCATTATACCCTAACGCTCAATCGAAATATCATAAAACACCACGGATGGATGATTTGGAGTAGCTATACGCGTCCGTAGGACGTGAGGCATGATCCCTTATATCAATCTTGCCAGTTACAATAGCAGATATGAGAGCAGTTCGTCGTTCTTTCATTAATTCAATCACAGATTGAGCATTTTCAATGAGGGCTTTGGAATTTATCAAAAGACTCCCACCCCATAGTATTCCATCGTGATTTGGTGAATTCATTTTTATATCCTGATATCGCAACAATCAGTCGAGCATTCAGCTTTCTTAGCCACATAACCTCAAGCATTCCTCCGCTCCCCATGCCTGGCGTATCTCCAATCCAAAGAGCTTCATGAAATAAATCATTACGCAGCTTATAAATGCGATCTATTTCATCATCATATTGTGGAATAGAAAAGGCATCACACAATGTGTTAAATCGTTTTTTGTGACCTTTAACTGGGTTCCCACCCCCCAAAGTATAGAATCTATATATAGCATCAAACACCATATATTCATAAATAAACTGATCCCAAAGAAACTCACAACTTTTAACTTTTCCATACATATACAAAATATTAATATATCGCTTTCTTAAATCGTCACTCCACTGCTTCCATGCACCATATACATGCGATATAAAATCACTTGGTACATCTTGATGGAAAGAAAATTTGTTCATTGATTTCGTAGGAACTTTTCCATCAAACCTCAATTCTGATGGCAACAGCCTGATTCCGAAGAAAAAGCCTAATAGATGTATGATCAAAGCAGCATCTTCAGTGTTTATAGGGTTATTTATAAATAAGTTATGTGATGCAGGAAGCATAAAAATAGCAGCAGGTCTTTTCGAGTTTGAAACCTCTTCAGCTTCTTCGTTGGTAATAGGATTGTACTGAATCGTTGTAACCTCTGGTGGGTAAATATATCCATCACGATTCCCATTAGCCTTTATGTATGCAAGACCTTCCTCAAACTCATTCACTGGCTCAATGCGGCCACCCTCAAACTCAAGGATATGAGGGTAGTTCAAAAAACCAAATGACCCCATCGACTTCATACTTTATGAACCTCATAATCACGAACGTCAATCTTACCAGTAACAGCAGCAGAGATCAGAGCTGTGCGGCGTTCTTTGAGAATAGAAATCAACGATTCAGCCCGATTTTCCATTTGGGTAAATATTAATTTCTTCTTCTTGATTTCCTTTAAGATAAAGCGTTGTTCACTCTCTGGCGGCACCTGAATTGAAATGTCTGCAAGTACAGTTTTTTGCAGCTTGTACCTACCAACACCCTGTTTGATTAACCAAGGGAATAAGTCTTTATGCTCAAAGTACAAACATCCCCATGCTGTAGAACATGCACCTTTGCCTTTTATTAAATGAGCATGGTTGTTTACATTGAACTGGCCTTCAATATGGATTGTCATTGCCTTATCTTTAAATTTTAGGAAGTGATCGCCATCCTCACCTAGTAAAAAGTACTCACCTTCTACGTTGTACCGATTTATTAAATTAAGAACTCCTGTAGGGCCGTAGTATCTATAATCTCCAGACATTTCCATCCGCGATTGCCTGTCAATCGGTGTTCGCAAGTTATTATCAATTTGAAATGCATGACGAACTCTTTTTACTTCCCAATGCTCAGGCACCTCACCTAACCACTCTACTTCTGAGTCGCGCATCGGTGCATTGGGATTTAGGCCTTTGGTGACGGCATGGCTAATGACGGCTTGGCGTTTTTCTTTGAGCAGTTTGATAAGCTGTTGTTGTTTTTCGATCAGGGTGTCGATTTTGGCGGTTTCGTGGTCGAGGAATTCAACTATCACTGCTTGTTCTCTATTATTTGGGGTGCTTACCTTTAATGAT
>JAUZQM010000011.1 GCA_030950985.1 Mariprofundaceae bacterium
CAGCCGTGTCATCCGCTCAAAACATTATCAAATGTTGTAAACGTTGTAATCTTGATGTGTCTGGTATGGTGCTCGAACAAGTAGCTTCCAGTGAAGCAGTATTAAGCCAAGATGAAAAAGATATTGGTGTTGTTTTGATTGATATTGGTGGTGGAACAACGGATATGGCCATCTTTATTGATGGGGCGATTACACATACAGCGGTGATTCCGATTGGTGGTGATCATCTAACCAGTGATTTAGTGAATTGTTTGCGCACATCTGCAAGGGAAGCTGATATATTAAAAATAAGATATGGTTCATGTATGGTTGATTTAGTGCCTGGCGATGAACAAATTGATGTTCCTGGTGTAGGCGGACGTGAATCAAGCCCCATGTCAAGACAGGTGATGGTGCAATACCTTGAGGCAAGAACCCTGGAACTCTTAGAGTATGTAAAAAACGAATTACAACGTTCAGGTTATGAAGAATTAGTTGCTGCGGGCTTGGTGATTACAGGTGGCACATCTTTATTGGAAGGCATGGTGGAACTTGCGGAACAAACATTTGATGGATTACCCGTACGTCGAGGTTACCCACAAGGTGTAGATGGTTTAGTTGATGTCGTTTCTAGCCCTATTTATGCTACAGGTGTGGGGTTATTATTATATGGTAAAAATAATCAACATACATCAGCTGTAGCACATAGTATAAATGAAGATCATCAAGGACTTTGGCACAAGATGCGACAATGGTTTGGCGATACAAAGTAAACCATTAAATCAAAAGAATATAGTAAGGAGACGAAAGTGGCTATTTTTTATGAACTAGATGAGACCAGCGGGCTTTCAGCCAAAATTAAAGTCATTGGTGTTGGTGGTGGTGGTGGTAATGCTATCAATAATATGATTTGTCAAAATATGACAGGCGTTGAATTTATTGTCGCTAATACCGATGCTCAAGCGATTGAGAAAAGTCAGGCTGAAATTCGTTTACAATTAGGTAGCGAACAAACACGTGGTCTGGGTGCAGGGGCAAAACCTCAAATTGGTAAAGAAGCGGCAGAGTTAGAAAAAGAACATTTGCGTGAATTGCTTGTTGATACAGACATGTTATTTATTACAGCAGGCATGGGTGGTGGAACCGGGACAGGCGCAGCACCCGTCATTGCCGAAGTTGCCAAAGAAATGGGTATTCTTAGTGTAGGTATTGTGACCAAACCTTTTGCTTTTGAAGGTCGACGTCGTATGAAACAAGCTGAAGAAGGGATTCAGGAGCTTCATAAATTTATTGATACATTGATTGTCATCCCAAATCAAAAACTTTTGGGTGCTGTGAGTAAAAACACAAGCTTGATGGATTCTTTTATTGAAGCTGATAATGTTTTATATCAAGCAGTGAAAGGTATTTCTGATTTGATTGCTAATTCAGGCTATATCAATGTGGATTTTGCCGATGTGAAATCTGTAATGAGTGAAGAACAGAGCATGGCAATGATGGGAACAGGACGAGCAAGTGGTGAAAACCGTGCTTGTGAAGCCATCGAAAAAGCTATCTCGTCTTCTCTGCTTGAAGATGTTAATATTCAAGGTGCGCGTTCCGTTTTAATTAACGTAACTGGCAATGAAAGTGTTGGTTTGCATGAAGTTGATGAAGCCGTCGGAACGATTTCGAATCTTGTTGACGAAGATGCCAATATTATCTTTGGTGTTGTCAATGATCCTGATATGGGAGATGAATTAAGTATTACAGTGGTAGCAACGGGTTTAAATCATAAGCTTTCCCCTGTAGTTCTGAAGGAAGAAAGTAAAGAAGTGGTACAAGAAGTTACCATGCCTAAACAAACTAAAACTAGTATTCCGCATGCTAAAGATTATGCTAAATTTGAAGTGACGAAAACCGTGAGAAGTTCCTCAAAATCAAATAATACAGTGGCTTATGATGAAGCTGAACTTGCTATTCCTGCATATGAACGTAATCAATCAGGAGCTAGAGCAGTCGTAGGTCAAGCAGTGGCACGTGAGAAAGATCAAATATCTATCCCAACATGGATTCGCAAACAAGCAGACTAAACCATGATATGTGGATTGGATGACTTTATACTTTTAAATAATGAGCCTTTTGGGAAGGATGGTTGTTATGATGCTACAATGTACATTAAATCACAGTATTCGTTGTAGTGGAATCGGTCTCCATTCAGGAAGAAAAATTCAGTTAGTGTTACACCCTGCTCCAGAGGATAGTGGCATTACTTTCTATCGAACAGATTTGGATATCACTATTCCTGCCCATTCAAACTACGTCACGGACACTAGGCTTTGTACCACATTAGGGACAAATGAAGGTCATGTATCTACTGTAGAACACTTGTTATCAGCACTTGCAGGTCTAGGCATTGATAATGTTCGTATTGATATCAATGGGTCTGAAATACCTATTATGGATGGTTCTGCAGCACCGTTTGTTTTTCTGATTCAATGTGCTGGTATTCGCAAACAATCAAAAGTAAAGAAAGTGATTCGTATCTTGGATAAAGTGGAAGCATCTCAAGATGATAAATATTGCGCACTTTATCCATCAAAGAGTTTTAAAATATCGTACACATTAGATTATGATCATCCACTATTACATCAGTGCAAAGTAAGCATTGATTTTTCAAATCAAGCATACACGCGTGAAGTTAGCCGGGCTCGTACCTTTGGTTTTTTACATGAAATTGAAGCGTTACAAAAGTCTGGTCTCGCTTTGGGTGGATCTTTGGAAAATGCTATTGTTTTGGATCAGTACCGCGTGATTAATGAAGGTGGCTTGCGCTACCATGACGAATGTGTACGCCACAAAGTTTTAGATACTGTAGGTGATTTATCATTGGCTGGTTTACCCATCTTAGGGGCATTTGAAGGCATGAGAACAGGTCACGAAATGAATCACCATTTAGTTGAAAAATTATTAAATACGCCTGAAGCATGGATTATTGAAGATATGGTCAATGCTACTACCAGTATAGAACAACATAAAACTTCAGCATCTTTAAATCCACAATATTCTTAACTTAACCTTATAACATTCGAATAATCAAAGTACAGAAAATGATATATCTACTCAGTGTTGACCATCATATTTTTCTTTTTGAATAGAAAACAACCAAGGTTTCTCAAATATTTTACGGATATTTTGAAATTTACATGGATAATAATTATAGTTTTTATATTTTATTATCCAATCTTGGAAGGGTTAAAACCCTTCAGATGGCAGCTTTTAGCATTTTCTTTTATAGTTCTGAGTACAGCAGAAGAATACAGGCATGAAACGGACTCATTTTTCCGATGACACGTTCATCTTGTATGGTGTGAAAATATCGAAAAAGCATTCTTTATGATTATTTTTCAGCATGATTCAGAGGATTTATCTCGGTAACTATATTCAGAGATGGAAGTTGATACATTGTCATGAGTAGTGTTGAAAAATCATGGTATCGATGCCCCCGCAGGTTTCCGTGAGCAAGCTGATTCAAAAGGTGAAGGGAAAAGCATCGTACGAATTACAACGATAATTTATAGAGTTGCGAAAGGAATATTGGGGTCAACGGATATTTTTCATGCAATACGGGTAATGTGACGTATATTGATGGGTACATGAAATAGAATGATAATTTCAAGCTTGCCGACTTTGAGTTGATCTGAAGCCGCTTTAAGGCGGAATCTTGCAGTCGGCTTTAGCCGAAACACCATATAAAATATACCCGATCAATGTAAGTTAACAGGCAAGTTCACCGGCATTAGCGATCAATGCGGCAAAGGCAAATATTGACACTTTGCTTTGCAGGCTAATAAGCATAAAAAAAGCCGTCATGAAAGTGACGGCTTTTACTACGAATCAATTGATTCTATTATACTGAATAATACATTTCCATTTCTATTGGATGTGGACGCATGCGAATTTCATTCACTTCTTCCATCTTTAATCCGATGTAAGCATCAATCATATCATCATCCATCACACCGCCGACTTTCAAGAACTCGCGATCAGCACTCAGTGCTTCCAAAGCTTGATCCAAACTATTACATACAGTCGGAATTTTCGCTTCTTCTTCAGGTGACAAAGCATACAAATTCATATCAGAAGGTTCGCCAGGATCGATTTTATTGGCAATACCATCAAGGCCAGCCATCAATAAAGCAGTGTATGCCAAATATGGGTTCGCCGTGCAATCTGGGAAACGTACTTCAATACGACGCGCTGGATCAGAATTGACCACAGGAATACGAATTGATGCAGAGCGGTTACGATTTGAATAAGCCAACATGACTGGTGCTTCAAAACCGGGAACCAAACGTTTATATGAGTTGGTAGACGCATTGGTGAACGCATTAAGAGCGCGTGCATGTTTAATGATACCACCGATATACCACAACGCTTCTTGTGAAAGATTTGCATATTGATCACCTGCAAAAAGGTTCACACCATCTTTCCAAATCGATTGATGAACATGCATCGCTGTACCATTATCACCGTAGATAGGTTTAGGCATGAATGTTGCAGTTTTACCATGTGCATCAGCAACATTATGTACCACATATTTATACCATTGCGCACGATCAGCAATATCAATTAACTCACCGAATTTCATGGCTAATTCGCATTGACCCGCAGTCGCTACTTCATGGTGATGACATTCCATTTCCATGCCAAGATCAGTCATGACGAGTGACATGTCATTGCGTATTTCATGCAAAGAATCCACAGGCGGAACAGGGAAATAACCACCCTTCACTTTAGGACGATGACCCGTGTTTTTACCTTCAAATTTTTCATTGGAATTCCAAGCAGCTTCTTGAGAACCAATTTCATAGCTACAAGAGCCCATTTCATTGCTGTAACGCATGCTATCAAAAACAAAAAATTCTAATTCAGGACCAAAATAAACGGTATCCGCAATACCTGCTTTCTTGATATATTTTAATGCACGTTGTGCGACTTGGCGTGGGCAACGGTTGTAATCTTCTCCAGAAATCGGATCAATTACTTGAGCAACCAAAACCAGTGTGCAAGCTTCAAAAAATGGATCGATACGTGCGCTATCTGGATCAGGAATCAATGCCATATCGGAGTTGTTAATTTCACACCAACCCTCAATCGAAGAGCCATCAAAGGCAAAGCCATCTTCGAAGCAATCTTCTTTCAATGTGTGAATAGGAAATGTTACATGTTGCCATTTTCCCTTACTATCCGTAAAACGAACATCAACAAAATCGCATTCATTTTCTTCAATTAGTTCAAAGACCTTCTTTATCGCGTCACTCACAAGTATATTCCTCCAGAGATATGTTTAGCCCATGCAAAAAAGCATTCGGAACGATACACAACTCCATTTAATGTACAATATACGAAGGCATCGGATGTTAAAAATATCGCAAGTGATACAGTGCGCAAAAAAATAATGATACACATGACATTTCAAGCGTGATGAAGTAAGAAAAAACATAAAGGATAATGATAATGAAAGAACAAAAAATTTTAGATATGTACGAGGATGCTGGAGCATTATTGAATGGGCATTTCATCCTTTCAAGTGGTCGTCATTCAGCGCGTTATTTACAATCAGCATTGGTGTTGATGTCGATGGAAAATGCTAAGGAATTAGCTGAATCCTTGATTAAAAATATGAATCCTGATGATTTTGATATGGTTGTTTCTCCTGCCATTGGTGGTTTGGTGATTGGTCAAGAAGTAGCACGGCAATTAAAAAAACCATTTATTTTCACCGAACGTAAAGAAGGTGTGATGCAAATGCGGCGTGGCTTTTCCATTCCAAAAGGTACAAAGCTTTTGGTGGTGGAAGATGTGATTACAACGGGTGGTTCAGTCTGTGAATGTATGGCAGTGGTGCGTGAACATGGTGGCGTGCCGACATCGATTGTGGCTGTTGTCGATCGAGCACCCGATGCAGAAGGACGTTTTGATGTACCTCATAGCACCGCAATTGCATTGAATGTTGAAACCTTTGCAGCCGATAGCTGCCCTTTATGTGCAAAAGGCACACCTGCGGTAAAACCTGGTAGTCGAGGTAGTGTTTAATGGCTAAATTTTCAGAAGGTGCCGTGATTCGCTGTTTTCCTTTTGGTGGTGTGGGTGAATTTGGCAAAAACATGATGGTGTACGCTGTCGATGATGATGCTGTCATTGTCGATTGTGGCATGGGATTTCCAGAACCTGGTCAACATGGTATTGACGTCGTTGTGCCTGATATTACAGCACTCAATGAGATGGGCTTAAAAATTCATGCCTTATTATTAACCCATGGTCATGAAGATCATATTGGTGGCGTGCCGTTTTTATTGCCTAAATTACATGTGCCTGTTTATGGTACGTCCATTACCTTAGCGATGGTTAAAGCGAAGTTATCAGAACGCGGTTATAAAGGTGATTTACGCCGTTTGGATGAACATACACCCATTAAAATCGGTCCTTTTCGGGTTGAAGGTGTACCCGTAACCCATTCGATTATGGATGCCATTTCAATCGTGATTCACACCGACCAAGGTGCGATTATTCATACGGGTGATTTTAAGTTTGATGCTTCTCCAATTGATGGTCGCGTGAGTGGTTTGGCACGTTTTGGTGAATTAGGCGAAGAAGGTGTGTTGTTATTGGCAGCTGATTCGACCAATGCCACACGTGATGGCACAGTACCTTCTGAAAGCACGGTAGGGCCAGCGTTGAAAGAAGCTGTATCGACATGTAAAGGCAAAGTAGTCGTAACAACATTTGCTTCTAATATGTTTCGCATTCAACAAATTGTTGAAGCTGCCCAAGCATCAGGGCGACGTGTTGCCATTGCAGGTCGTAGCCTTGAAAAAAATATTGGTTTAAGCCGTGAATTAAATCGCATTCATTTCCCTTCCAATATTTTGATAGATATTAAGCGTTCAGGCAGCGTACCCGATTCAGAATTATTGATTATTGCTACAGGTTCACAAGGTGAATGGCGTGCTGCTTTGGCACGCATTGCACAAGATAAATTCCCCGGTATTCGTTTAGGCGCGGATGATTTGGTGATTTTTTCATCCTCCAATATTCCCGGCAATGAACGGGTGATTGCAGGATTATTTAACCATATTTACCGCCGTGGTGCGCGCGTTTTACATGCACGACAAGCCGCTTTACATGTATCAGGACATGCCCAAGCTGATGAACTCAAAACCATGTTGACGTTGACCAAACCAAAATATTTTTATCCCGTGCATGGTGAATTTCGTAACTTGGTCGAACATCAAGAATTAGGTGTGAGTACAGGCATTCCCTTTAAAAACACAGTCTTAGCTGAAAATGGACAGAGTGTGGTGATCGATGAGTACGGCATTGGTCGTGGTCCTAAATTTCATGCTGGTGCGGTTTTTGTGGATGGTACGCATCGGGATGAAGTCGATGATATGGTTTTGCGTGATCGTCGTGTTTTAGCAGACGATGGCATGATTTCAGTGACCGTTTTAATTTCACAAAACGAAGGTTCTTTGTTGGCAAAACCTGAGTTGATTGCACGCGGTGTTTTACATGAATCGGTGAGTGAAAAAGTGTTGGAAGAAGCTGCCGATGATATGCATCGTCATTTAAGCAACATTGATCAAGAAATGTTGGCTGATTTAGATGAAACCCGTGAAGAAATTCGTGTTTGGTTGCGTCGCTGGTGTAAACGTCATTTAGGTCGCCGTCCGATGGTGTTGCCTGTTGTGCTTGAAATTTAGTACGTCATCTTCGATAGGTTTGTGGGCGGCACTTAAAGGCACTTGGGTGGATCGAATGCTTTTGTTTACCGCCTTATTTAGTATTATTGTTGTTTGGCAGTGGGTTCATCTAGTCGTTGGTGAATCCACACCTATGGTGCGTATTTTTCATGCAAAAACATTATTGGCGAGTTATCCCTTAACTGCCGAAAAATCAGTTCATTATGATGCACAGGGAGATGTTGGTGGCGCTGAGATTGTGATTGAGGGGGGGCATGTGCGTATTATTCATTCGACATGTGCAAGCAAGGCATGTGTGCTTTCTGGAGAACATCACCAATTGGGTGATATGATTGTTTGTGTTCCCAACCGCATCCTTGTACTGATTGATGGACAAAAGGATTTACGTTTGGATGCTGTAACGGAATGAATCCATGCTTACCCTTACGTCCACCCTTGGTAGAGCTTGAAAAAAAAGCATTTTGGCTTGGTTTTTTACTCCTTGCCAGTGGTTTACATGTCTTTGAAGCAGCTCTGCCCAATTTTGGCCCTTGGTTCAAATTGGGTTTGGCAAATATCATGACATTGATTGTTTTGGTACTGATGGGTGAGCGTTATGCGATTGCATTGGCTTTGGCGCGTATTGTGATTGGGGCTTTATTGTTGGGGACACTCTTTACGCCTACATTTATCGTGTCATTGATATCAACAGTGGCAGCCACGTTCAGCATGATTTTGGTCTGGCGATATGTGCCGAGAGTAAGTTTGATAGGGACAAGTTTGTGTGCGGCATTGGTGCATATGAGCGCACAATTTTGGGTTGTTGGAACATTTATTATTCAACAAAGTGCGTTGTATTACCTATTGCCGCCCTTACTTTTATTGGCTTGTTTGACAGGTTGGTTGAACGGAGCCTTAGCACACTATATGGTCGCACAACTTCAAATGAGGAATGGGGAAAACATTGTTGGGAAAAATTGAACATAAGCGTTTGGGTATAGCTCTTGTCGCATCTATTTTGCTACATGTTGCATTGGCATGGGTTATAACACTCAATCATCACGACCAAGCATTGCATAAAAAGACAGTACCCCAATTCATGGATGTGGTATTATTAAAACCTAATCAACAGTCTTTGAAAAAAAAGCCTAAAGATGCCCAAACCATTTCCAATCAAAATGCACAAGGCAGTAGTCGTCATGCTCAAGATAAAATGACCAGACGTGCTAAAGCGCCAGTGGTAGGGCAACAACATAAAAAGCCCAAACCTGTTCATCCAAGGATGCCCAAAAGAGTCGTTTCGCCACCTGAATCGAGTAAAAAACGACCGCAAATTATGACTAAAAACAGTTTAAACCATACCGATGGTCAGCGTGCTTTAGTCACCCCTAAGAAAATTGATAAGAAAATAGCCAAAACTAAACCTGTCCCGATGCAACCTGTAAACATGTCTAATTTATTACCTTCTAGCATGGCCTTATCGGAATTATCGCGTGATTTTGAGCGTGAACGTCGGCTGAAACAAATGCTATCGAAAGAAGCCGATATTCCGATCAATACCAAAGAAGCCAAATATGCACCTTATGCGCAAGCATTGGTTCATGCGCTAGAAGAACAATGGCGACCGGGTGATGCTGATTATCGTCAATTTTCTGATCATGCACGACAAGTATTAATGCGTGTGACCATTGAGTTGAATGGTGAAATGAGCAATTTGGAAATTTTACGTCCCAGTCCTATTCAAGGTTTAAATGAAAGTGCTATCAAAGCCTTGCATGCAGCAGCACCTTTTCATCCCTTGCCAAGCTCTTGGGGGCTGGATCGTGCAAGCTTTTATTTAACCTTTGAAGTTATCGAGGATCAAGCTGTTTTCCGTGCCATGTAAACCCTTATTGACGTGGTATGCCATACATCATCGTGATTTACCTTGGCGAAAAACCAACAATCCTTACCGTATTTGGGTATCTGAAATCATGTTGCAACAAACTCAAGTAAAAACGGTGCTGCCACGTTATGAACGATGGTTTGAGCGTTTTCCAAGCATGGACAGTTTGGCGGCAGCAAGTTTGGATGATGTCTTAAAAGCATGGGAAGGTTTGGGTTATTATCGTCGCGCACGATTTATTCATGCAGCATCTCAACACATCATGACACATCACCAAGGTCATTTTCCTCAATTATTTGAGGAAATGCTGGCATTGCCGGGGATTGGTCGTTCGACAGCAGGTGCGATTTCATCATTTTGTTTTCACACAGCCACACCTGTGTTGGATGGTAATGTCAAACGTGTCTTAAAGCGTTGGCAACGTGATGAGCAGTTAAACGATAAACAGCTTTGGCATTTGGCACAGTCAGCCATTGACCAAGCAGATGATGCAGGCTTGTGGAATCAAGCCATGATGGAATTGGGTGCAACGGTTTGTTCAGTACGTCAGCCTGATTGTGCTGCTTGCCCTGTATCTGAACACTGTTTGTCTTCTTTTGATGTACAAGAAAGCATCCCGACAAAAAAAGTGGTGGTTAAAGATTTATATTGGCAGGTTTGTGTGTATCAACATCATGACAAAGGGATATTTTTACAACAACGACCTGCCACGGGTGTTTGGGCAGGTTTATGGACACCGCCCTTGATTGAATTGCCGAAAAAACCAACAAAAAAGCCACAGCATATTCATCTATTAACCCACCGACGGTTACATCTTTATGCGCATACGCCTACCAATGATGTGGATGAACTAGAAGGTCAATGGTTTCCATCCTTAGATCAGATTGCTTTACCGACAGGTATACATCGACTGTTTGCATCTATTCATTTGAAACTTTAAATTGGAAGACATAATAATCGATAGTTACATCAGGATAATCGCATTAAAAATAGCTGGTTTCTAATTAGCATATTTTCCAAAAAATCATGATTCCACCCCGCTTTAAGGCTTTTATTTTTAATACCAATTTTGAATGATGTGTCGGCTCTGATTAAATTCAGCGCAATATGCCGAATCACTATGATATTTGCGTCGCTACTTCCTTTTTGTGCACTGTTGAAACATTTATCAAAAGCATCATCCTATGTTTAGGATTCCATCACGGGAATCATCGGTCATTCATTACTGCGATGAAAGTTATGTTGTGCGTCATTTAATGTCATATTTATTATAATATATGGATATATGCTTCATAAAAAAGATACCATACGTTCATGTCTAACTTGATCCACGGTAGAACAACAGTTCATCATATTGGCTATCATATAGTCTGGTCAGTGAAATATCGGTGCACAAGGTACTTGTTGTAGATGTTGAGATATCTCTGAAGAATATACGCCATAAAATTGAGTAAGATAAAGGGTATTTCTGCTAGAAGACTGTTCGTCAGACACCCAGATTTAAAGTCAAAACTATGGGCTGGGTATTTGTGGAATCCATCAACATATATTGAAACCATCAAGCATCTTTCAGAAGATACTGTGCGTAAATATATTGAGGCTAAAAAAAAGAAATGAAAGAAGTTGTGAATAAAGCATACAAGTTCCGCATCTATCTTGAAACACTAAATGTGAAGGGGGTGATAAGAAACCGACACCTCTCAAAATTCATATCCGATTGGGGTTGGGGTGAGTTTGTCAGGCAACTTAAATACAAAGTGGCCTAGTCTAGCTCAATCGTTATTCAAATTGGGCAATGGAAGCCATCCAGAAAACTTTGTCCTACCAAGGGATGTGATTACAAACATGATACATTAAAACTCTCGGATAAAGCATGGACATGTCCACAATACAACACAATCCATGATAGAAACATCAACGCTGCCAAAAACATCCAATAAATTAGGCTGGAAGCGCCCGAATTAACGCCTGTGAAGAAAATACAAGCCGATTCGCTAAAACAGTAATCTCATGCATCCGTTTGATGCTCTGTATTTTAATGCCGAGAGAACTTCACAAGGTTATTCAACATGTTTTGAAATATGTCTTTAGCTGTGCCTTGATACTTCATTCGAAGAGGATAAATCAGCACGTTACAAACGTGATAAATATGCATCATCATGCATACTAAATAGTTACCTATGAACTAGTAAAAAGACTCTTTTAAAAATTAAAATTCAGAATGTAAATCATCCATTTCTTTCAATTTCTAGATTTTCGATTAAAAGACTACTGGAATAACGCTGTTATAAAATAAGTTACAAAGAAGAACATTAATAAATTCAACATAAAAGGCTCTATTACTATGAAAAATAACACAATTCTTAAAAAAATAAGCATTGCCCAAAATTTAAAACACTTTGAAATGAAAGAAATTTTTGAATTAGGTGGCTTGAAGTTAAGCAGTAGCCAAATCAAAGCGTTTATGGCTGGTCCTAGCAATAAAAACTATGAAAAAATTTCCAGTGAGGATTTTGAATCCTTTTTAAATGGTATGATTGTATTTTCACGCGGTGAAAAAGATGAGCCAAATACCGTTCCTAGAGCCATTGAACACTATGTTTTAGGTTTGATGCAAGCAGGTCAAAGTGCAGCTTTAGATGAACTCCGTTGCTTGGTTGAAGATGCGAGAGATGGTATTGTAAAAGGCTGTGATAGCGATGAAAAGCCTGTGTCTTAACGGATATGACGCACTCGTCATTCCTCTGGTGAATGATGAGTGCGTAAGCGCTTCACTACTGTCGATGCTGCACTAGTGAATACTCATAGACAGCGCTTAAGTGAATATTTACTAATACTTTTAATCAAGTACCATCCTCGCCCATTCAAATGGTATGAGTGGTTATTTTAGCATTGGAGATTTACTACTCGCATGATTCATGAACTTCAAGGAATCTTTCACAATATCCTCTCAAGTCAGATTAATAAAAAAGATAAATTTAGGCTATTAGCACGGGTATTTATCTTCTTACCCTATCAAATACAATTACAACATTTGTTTCAGCACTACGATTTACTTGAAGTGCCACAAAAAAATCCCAGACATTACTATCGATTCTCCCTACCTTACTTATCTGCAAAACTTAGTAATAAAAAGAAACTTGCTTACTTAGAAAATCATTTTAAAACCATTTCAGTCGACTACTTTTTATAATAACAATCTCACGCTGGCTGACTGTCGTCCATGTGGGATATCGTTATTGTTTAAAATGACTTATCTTGAACAGTTTGAAAAAGAAGGCGAAATCACATTTTACTTAGAAAATAGTGACGATAATAGTATGATTTATACGCTTACAGGTCTTTTTTCTGATCAAGGGTTTATGATTAGCGGCTTTCAGGGCTATAGTGACCTAAGTCAAATGAGAACTTTAACCAAACAATGCCATGGCATGCGTCCTCATAATTTGTTGTTTTTTTTGTGTTACAGAATTTTGTCGTCAACTCGGTTGTATCAATATTTATGGCATTAGCAATCAGGCTCATGTTTCTCAAAGTCATCATAAAACCAAAGATCGTATTAAATTTGATTATGATGCTTTTTGGTCTGAAATGACAGCAATCAAAGAGGATGAACATTGGTTTTCTATGCCATATAAATACCCTCAAAAAGATATTAGTGAAGTGAAAACGAAAAAAAGAGGGATGTACAGAAAGCGTTACCTGATACTTGATGAAATAGTACAACAAATTACCTCTCGTCAGAAATAAATACATTGAACACTGCTTGTCACGCCGTTGTTTTTTACCTTGCCAATAAATATCCTATCAATCTAAGCTTCAATAATGGATATTGTCACTCATGTTGACTCCAAAATCTCTTGTTTAGCTTGTAAATATAGTGTTTCCAAAGCATCCAGCTTTAATTGTTTTAAATCCAAAGATTGATCGGATGCAATACTTTCCATACGCCGAAATCGACTATCAAATTTTCGATTGCTTTGCATCAAACATAATTCGGCATCAATATCCAATTTACGAGCCAAATTGGTCAAAGTAAATAATACATCACCAAACTCATCTTCAATGCGTGCTTTGGGCTGTTTATGGCGTACTTCGTATGCCAATTCATCCAATTCCTCTTGCATTTTTTCAATGACATCGTCAGTTCTTTCCCAATCAAACCCCACACGCGCAGCCCGTTGTTGCTGTTTTTGGGCATAAGCAAGGGCAGGAAGGGGTGGAATGCCATCCATGAGACTGGTGCGTTCTTGGTGTTCCGTATCTTTAAGCGATTCCCACTGGGTTAATACATCATCAGGTTTCGCATCCGCAAACACATGGGGATGACGATAAATCATTTTCCCCACCAAAGTATCCACCACATCATCAAAATCAAACTGACTCTCTTCGTTTGCAATGCAACAATGAAAGGCAATTTGTAGCAATAAATCACCCAGTTCACTTTTCAAATTCTGCCAATCCCCTGTTTGGTAGGCTTGTTCCATAGCTTCCAGCACTTCATGGGATTCTTCCAATAAATAACGACGTAAACTTTCAATGGTTTGGGCTTGATCCCACGGACATTCAGCACGCAATAACTTCATCAAAGCTTGCAGTTGCTCGAATTTATTTTGAATAGCCAAGATACGTTCAGGCATAAGGCGTTTCCTTCATAAGCTGACCCGAAGCCCAAGAAAAGGCTTGTTCCATACGTTGAATACGTGCTAATTCATGTGGCAAAGGATGATGTTTCATGTGTTTAAATTGTGTGAATACATCATCTAAATTTTCCATCGCTTGGCGTGGATAAGGTTCATAACCTGCATCATCAAAAGCAACATCACGGATATGTTCACCCACTTGCATTTTAACGACTTTTTGACGATCCGCATACAACTCGGGTTCGCCTTCTACACCCATAAATACCAATGAACGAGGTTGTTTTAAAGCGATATTGGCTTCAGCCATATAATTGGCATAAGGCGTATGAAAAAAACCATTTAACTGACCCTCACATTGCATGGGATTCAATAAACGAGCGACTGTATTGGCAAAAGAACGTACGCCTAAACGGGGTCGCAATTGATAAATGCGATGTAAATCAGGCGATATATCACTTAAATCCATATACACCATACCATCGTGTTGCATGATAGTTTGAGCATCATGCAAACTTTTCGCACGCACGACCCCTTCTTTTTGCAGTATTTCCCATGCCGTAATCCGCCCTTCAATAGATTCCACACCATGAATAAATATCGGCACACCAGCATCACGCATGTGTAACGCAGCCACAAGATAAGCATGTGCAGCACGGCGTTTTCCTGCATAACATGGTAAATCCACAGCACCTTGAACGGCGTGATAGCTATCAAACCCTTGAATATGCTGGCGAGATGCTTCAATAAACCCCGTCAATTCTTGAGAAGTTTCCCCTTTCATACGTTGAGCAATCAAGAAAGCACCTAGTTGTAAAAGGTCGGCATCAGGCTTTAAGAGTGTTGAAAAGACTGTACGAGCATCCTCTCGACTTAAATGTTCAGAGCCATGTTTACCACGCGCCACTTGTTTGATGTAAAATGATACATCAGGCATTATTTTTTATCCCAAATGTTATTCAAATGAATCCCATCCGATTCAATACGAATCATTTTAGTTTTGTATAAACTACCCATTCCCTTTTTGAACAAACCTTTGCTCATTGAAAAGACACGTAAAATATCTTCGGGTGAACTTTTATCATGATAGGGCATAAAACCACCATGTTTACGCAATGATTTGAGAATAGATTGAGCTGTTTTATCCAATTTATCACTCATATTCGCGTGCAAACAAACATCAATTTTACCATCTTCTCGAAGGTTTTTAATCAAGCCTGTGAAACGTTCACCGCGTTTAAGTGAACGGCTGGCATCATGCTCATGCAATAAACCCCAATGACTGTTGTTGATAATGACCTTATAACCCAAATCCGTTTTATTGGCATTGAGTAAACTTACTTTATCGCCGACTTTAAAATCCTCATCGCTATCTTGGAATAAAAAACGATCCAATTTCGCAGACCCTGTAATTCTCCCACTTTGTTCATCAATATAAAGATAAACAACGTACGACTTTCCTTCTTCCATCGGTGGTTTTTGTTGATTAAAAGGCACCAGTAAATCTTTCATCAGCCCCCAATTCATAAAAGCACCCACACGATTAGTGGCAACGCATTTCAAATAAGCACATTCCCCCACTTTGGCATAGGGTGTTTCTGTCGTGGCAATGACACGATCTTCAGAATCATGGTATAAAAACACATCGATTGGCTCACCGACTTTACAATGTTCAGGAACATAACGTAGGGGTAAAAGCACTTCGCCCAAGGTATCTCCATCTAAATAGACACCAAAATCAACTTCTTTCAACACGGTTAATGTGTTTATTTTTCCAATCATAATCACCTCTAAGCTTCATCAAAAAAGGCGTAGCCTAAGCCACGCCTTGATCAAATGTATCCAAACAATATTTAAGAGCCCATATCTTCTTCGGGGTTGGCGCTGATATGATGAATCGACAAATCTGCACCCCTGTATTCATCTTCTTCGGATAGCCGAATACCGATAGTCGCTTTGATGATGCCATAAACGATAAAACCACCTGCAATAGCAATGCTCACACCAAGCAATGTTCCGATGAGTTGCGACATAAATGTTACACCACCTGCACCACCTAACGCAGTCGAACCAAAAATACCCGCAGCAATACCGCCCCAAGCACCACACACGCCATGCAATGGAATGACACCCAAAACGTCATCTAATTTCAATTTACTTTGAATAAATTCAAAACCCCAAACAAAGACTACACCAGCCACCATGCCAATGACTATCGCTCCAATCGGGTGTACAAGGTCTGAACCTGCACAAATTGCGACCAAACCTGCCAGTGCGCCATTGTGTACAAACCCTGGATCATTTTTACCGACCACCAAAGCAGCAATCAAACCGCCGACCATCGCAAGTAAGGAGTTAATCGCGACCAAGCCCGATGCACCGTCCGCCGTGCCTGCGCTCATCACATTAAATCCGAACCAGCCGACACATAAAATCCAAGAACCCAATGCTAAAAATGGAATATTGGAAGGTAGAATAGCTTTCATTTTACCCTCTTTAGTGTAACGCCCTAAACGTGCGCCAAGCAATGTCACTGCGCCTAAAGCTAAAAATCCACCCATTGCATGAACGACCACTGAACCTGAAAAATCATGAAATTCCGCACCAAAACTATCATTTAACCATGCTTGAAAGCCAAAATGACCATTCCAAATGATGCCCTCATAAAAAGGGTAAATGAAAGCGACCAATAAAACAGTCGCCAAAACATTCGGCCAAAAACGAACACGTTCAGTAATACCCCCTGAAATAATCGCAGGAATAGCTGCTGCAAACGTTAATAAGAAAAAGAAATGCACCATTTCATAACCATTGGTATGACCACCGATGACATTCAATTCTGAAACAGGCGCAAAAAAGTTAATTCCATAAGCCACTGCAAAACCAATGAAGAAATATGCCAAGGTCGAAAATCCAAAATCAGTCATCACACGCGTCAACGCATTGACCTGATTCTTTTTACGGACTGTGCCGACTTCTAAAAATGCAAAACCAGCATGCATGGCCAACACCATGGCTGCTCCCATCGTAAGAAAAAAAACGTCCATCTAAAACTCCCTTAAATAGTTACTGACTGATGAAAATTAAATCACTCACTTGGATTATGTTAATGCGTCGCCATCTCCTTCACCTGTGCGAATACGAATGACGCGCTCAACATCGCTAACAAATATTTTACCATCACCAATTTTATTGGTACGAGCAGCATTGACGATCGTTTGGATGACTTCATCGACTTGTTCATCACTAACTACGGTAGAAAGTTCAGTTTTAGGTATAAAATCAACATTATATTCTGCGCCACGATACAATTCAGTATGTCCTTTTTGGCGACCGTGACCACGGACTTCTGTGACAGTTAAACCCACAATGCCTATTTCTAACAAAGCATCTTTCACATCATCTAATTTAAATGGCTTAATCACTGCTGTAATCTTTTTCATGCCCACCTCCGCTGTCATTCATTGCGGAAATCATGACAAAACAAAGGAAAAAGTCTAAGTAACTATTCACCTCACTCCTTATTTTACCGATATCGTCATTAAAAAAAAGTCTCACTTACAGTACAATAGCTTTACATCAAATTGGTCAGCGTAAAATTTAAGAAATTACAGAGGATGGAAATACTGGGGGCATAATATGAGTTATCTAATGGTTAAAATAAAGCTCATGGAATGTTCATACTTAAATTATTATAGTGCTGTTTTTTAATAAAGGAGCAAGCAGGTACATGGATATATTACAATCGATTATTTTGGGTCTGATTGAAGGTGCAACTGAATTTTTACCGATTTCATCGACAGGGCATATGATTGTTGCCAGCGAATGGATGAACATTGAACAAAATGACAAAAATAAAGCCTTTGAAGTGATTATTCAGTTGGCAGCTATTTTGGCCGTCGTTGCCAATTATAGTGAGAAATTTTCTTTGAAATATATGGAATTATGGCAAAAAGTTATATTGGCTTTTATTCCCATTGGTGCTGTGGCTTTAGTATTTCATTCTCAAATTAAAGCCATGTTCACTGTTGAAACTGTGGTGATTATGTTCATCATTGGTGGTGTGATATTTCTTATCATTGAATATTTTCATAAGGATAAAGTATATCCTATACAAAACGTTGAAGATTTAAGTTATCGACAAGCCATGTGGATTGGTGTGGCACAAGTTTTTGCGCTTATCCCGGGTACAAGCCGTGCAGGTTCAACCATTATTGGTGCGATGTTGGTTGGTTTAAGCCGTAAAGCGAGTGCTGAATTTTCGTTTTTATTGGCATTGCCTGTGATGTTGGCAGCCAGTGGCTTTGATTTACTCAAACATTATCAAGATTTTATAGGCATGGATATTTTACCCTTGTTGGTAGGTTTTGTGGTGGCATTTGTATCGTCATGGCTGGTGATGCGTCTATTCATTCAATTTCTTGAACGCTTCACTTTTGTTGCTTTTGGGGTTTATCGTATTGTGTTTGGGCTTTTATTACTTTGGATGGTGGGAACATGATTGCCCCTCATATTGATCCGATTGCCTTAGAGTTAGGTCCCTTTGCCATCCATTGGTATGGCTTGATGTATGTCTTTGGTTTTACAGCCACTTGGCTTTTAGTACGCAAGCAACTGCGTGAATGCGGTGCTTGGGGTGTGAGTGTTCAGCCCGAAGCGTATGAAGGTTTATTTACAGCTTTGATTCTCGGTGTGGTACTCGGTGGTCGCTTGGCTTATGTGTTATTTTATAACTTTTCTTATTATATGGGTCATCCGATTGAGATTTTTTATATTTGGCAAGGCGGCATGTCTTTTCACGGTGGTTTTTTAGGTTCAATCGTGGCGGGTTGGTGGTATTGCCGAAAATATAACATGCCCTTTATGTTGATGATGGATAAAATTTGTGTGGTTGCACCGATTGGTTTGGCATTTGGACGCATGGGTAATTTCATCAATAGTGAACTTTGGGGGCGTGTGGTGACGCATCCTGCTGATGTACCGTGGGCAATGATTTTCCCAAATGCTGGACTTGAACCCCGTCACCCCAGTCAACTTTATGAACTTGGGCTTGAAGGTCTGCTTTTATTTGTGTTGTTATGGTTCACGCGAAAATTAAATTGGCCAATCGGTATGCGTGCCGCCTTATTTTTAATGGGTTATGCTTTGGCGCGTATTTTTTGTGAGCAATTTCGACAACCTGATATCCAACTTGGTTTTATTTATAGCGATTGGCTGACAATGGGCATGCTACTTTCTTCTAGTATGTTGGCTGTGGGAGTGAGTTGGATGATTTGGCTCATGATGAAAGGGAAAAAAACATGAAAATAACCACATGGAATGTCAATTCACTCAAAGTACGTTTGCCGCATGTTTTGGACTATTTAGAACAAGAAAATCCTGATGTCTTGGCTTTACAAGAAACCAAACAACAAGATAAAGATTTTCCACAATCAACCTTTGAAGATGCGGGTTATCATGTCCAATTTTCAGGGCAAAAGACATACAATGGCGTGGCGATGATTAGCAAACATCCGATGCAGGATGTGGTGATGAATCTGCCAAACTTGGATGACCCGCAACGCCGTTTGTTAGCCGCTACGATTGATGGTGTGCGTATTGTTGATGTGTATATACCCAATGGGCAGGAAGTGGGTTGTGATAAATATGACTATAAATTTCGTTGGCTTCATGCCTTACGTGAATTTCTAGAAATAGAATTGAAACATCATCAAAAATTGATTTTACTGGGTGATTACAATATCGCTCCTGCCGATTTGGATATTCATGATGCTTCACGTTGGCTTGAAAAAATCATGTGTTCCACACCTGAACGAGAATGGTTTGATTCACTCATCACGATGGGATTGAGTGATACGATTCGCCAACGTCACCCTCATGAAGCGATGCATAGCTGGTGGGATTATCGGATGAATGCTTACCGCCGAGGTTGGGGTATTCGTATTGATCATATCTTAGCGACGCAAGCTTTGCAGATTCAAGAAGGTGGTGTGCATACTGCTTATCGAGCTAAAGAACGCCCCTCGGACCATGCTCCTGTTTGGGCATGTTTATCAGATAACTGAGCTTACGAAAACCGTCATTCACATGGTCTTTTAATCGGATTTCGGGGATGACATTGCTGTGTATTCATTACTCTGGGGGTGCGGCTTTAGCCGCGCTGAATAAAGTATCAGGGCGTGGATAAATCCACACTTCCTAAACATGAAATGACGGTTTTTTTCATCAAAATACGTAACATCAGTTAGATAAAATGTAAGCAGCTTGATGAAACAACGACAACATCCTCAATGTTTATAAAAAAATAGGGAAGACCCTATCAGGATGCTCACAAACAATGCGCTTATTATCATTATGTATATTATTATTTTACCCAATATTGGCTCAAAGCCATGATTTTTCCAGTTGGAATGGTTTATTAAAAGATTATATCCACACAGGAAATAAACATGCTATTCAGCTCAATGTCGTCAATTATCAAAGTCTTCAACAAGATGCTCGTTGGCATCAAACACTTAATGAGCTCAAACAAGCCCATGTCAAAACATTACTGACAAAACAAGATAAACTCGCGTTTTGGATCAATAGCTACAACATTCTTGCCGTCAAAATAGTGGTAGAACACGCGGGTATTCAAAGTATCAAAGATGCGGGGCGTTGGTATACACCTATTTGGAAAGAAGATGCAGGTATGGTGGCAGGTAAGGTTTATTCTTTAAATGATATTGAAAATAATATCTTACGTCCGATGGGCGAACCGCGTATTCACTTTGCGATTGTCTGCGCCTCGGTAAGTTGTCCTGATTTAAGAGATGAAGCTTATCAAGCTGATCGATTGGATGGACAGTTGAATGAACAAGTCCATCGTTTTTTAGCCAATCAAGGCAAAGGTGCGCGTTTACATCAAGGTAAATTGGAAGTTTCCTCAATTTTTAAATGGTTTGCCGATGACTTTGAACATGTCGGTGGTGTGATAGCTTTCATGCAAAAATATAGCACCATCAAATCCCATCCTATTGATGGTTACTTGGATTATGATTGGTCGTTAAACGCATCGCAATGATGCATGAAAAGTCATCTGATTTTTCTACATAATTTATATTGAAAAATATATTGGGTCAACATGCTTTGAAAGTGTGGCTTAATCCGCACTTCCAGAGTAATGAACACACAGCAATCTCATCCCCGAAACCTTTCATCAGAGCTCTATGAGAATGACCGTATGCATAACATCAGCTGGTAAGAAAATAGATGTTCGTTAGCGTGCATCGCTATGATAAAACAGATAAAACAGATGAATTTAGATGATTTGCGTGCGGCGATTGATTGTGTCGATGATCAAGTGCTTGAACTTATTCAACGCAGGTCTGAACTTGCTGCGGCTGTGGGTGAACGTAAAATTTCACAAGCCAATGCGCCTTTTTATGTGCCTAGTCGTGAAGCCAGTATTATTCGACGCTTACTGGATCGCCATCGAGAAAAAGCCAATTCAGGTCATGTTTCCAATATTCCAGATGAGGCGATTCATGGCATCTATCGGGGTATTATTGGGGCATGTTTAGCCTTAGAACACCCGATGACCATCGCTTTTTTAGGTCCTGAAGGAACATTCTCACACACTGCTGCCCAACGTCAATTTGGTTATACCGCGCACTATCTCCCATGCCCCAACTTAAATCGTGTCTTTGAAGAAGTGGAAGCTGGACGGGCCACTTATGGTGTTGTACCTGTTGAAAATGCCTTTGAAGGTGCGGTCAACGATACCCATGATCAATTTGCAGACAGCAATATGAAACTTTTAATCTGTGCTGAAATTCAACTTTCCATTCATCACCAACTGTTAAGTTCATGTACTGATCTTCAAGCTATTCAAGCCGTGTATTCGCATCCTCAAGCATTAGGACAATGTAAGTCATGGTTAGCTGCACATCTTCCTCATGCCAATGTATGCGATGTTGAATCCACAGCTCGAGGTGCAGAAATCGTACAACAAGATCAGCAAGCTCATAGTGCGGCTATTGCATCGATGGTGATGGCTGAAAAATTGTCACTGCCCGTACTCGCAGCGAATATTGAGGATCATCATCAAAATACCACTCGTTTTTTCGTCATTGGACAACATGATTCACCCGCATCGGGGGAAGATAAAACAGGTTTGGTCATCACCATGAAAGATCAACCCGGTGCTTTATTTAATCTTATGAAGCCTTTTGCTGCACGCAATTTGGATTTGACCCGCATTGAATCCCGTCCATCCAAGAAAAAATTATGGGAATATGTATTTTTCATAGATATTTTAGGCCATCGTGATGATAAAGGTGTCAGCGAAGCGATTGACGATGTAAAAAATATGGGTGCAACAGTGAAAATTTTAGGTTCATACCCCATTTCGAGGAAGTTATAATCATGGACTGGATGACTCAAGCCGTAGCTCAAGCACAAGGTTTATATCCTTATGTTCCGGGTAAACCCATCGAACAATTATTGCGTGAAAAAGGTCTTGATAAAGCAATCAAATTGGCTTCCAATGAAAATGCCTATGGTCCTAGCCCGAAAGCCATACTTGCCATACATGCCGCTATTGATGAATGTCACCGTTATCCCGATGGAGATTCGCATACACTCAAGGCTGCACTGGCTAAAAAACATGCGGTTCATACGAATCAAATTCTTTTGGGCAATGGTTCTAACGAAGTATTGGAATTGGTGATTCGCTGCTTTGCAGGTGTTGGTGATGAAGTCATTTACAGTCAGCATGGTTTTATTGTGTATGCCTTGGCAGCGCAAGCGGCAGGGGCAACCCGTGTACCTGTACAAGATACTTCTGAACTCGAACATGATTTGGATGCCATGTTGTCAGCCATCACCGAGCGCACGAAAATCATTTGTATCGCCAACCCCAACAACCCTACAGGAACATTGTTATCCAATGATGCCCTACAAACGTTTTTCGATGCCCTACCACACCATATCATCGTTATTTTAGATGAAGCATATGATGAATTTGTTAGCGATATTAAAACAGACAGTTTAACAACCCTTCAATATGATGGACTGGTTGTCAGCCGTACTTTTTCCAAAGCGTATGGTTTAGCAGGTTGTCGTATCGGTTATGCTGTTGGCAATGCGGATCTTCTTGAAGCCGTCAATCGTTTTCGTGAACCGTTTAATGTGAATAGTTTAGCACAGGTCGCCGCTTTAGCCGCTTTGGATGATGTTGATTGGGTTATGGATAAAGTCACACGTATCAAACAAGCACGTACTTTCTTGGAACAACAACTTGCCAAGCGTGGCTTACTTTCTATTAAAAGTTTTGCTAATTTCATTTTATTGCATCATCCAGAAGCTTTAGAATTACACCAACAATTTGAAAATATTGGTATCATTACGCGTCCTTTAGCAGGTTATGGTTTACCTGATTATTTGCGTGTTTCTGTAGGCAATGATGAAGAAAACACTGCCTTTTTAGATGCTTTAGATACTGTATTATTCAAGTTAAAAGCTTAAATATGAGTCTAGCTATTCAACATTTAGTGGTTATTGGGACAGGTTTAATCGGTGGCTCATTGGCATTGGCACTGAAACAAGCAGGCGTGGTCAAACGTGTCACAGGCGTTGGACGAAACGTCCAAAACCTTCAAGATGCCTTGCGTTTGGGTGTGATTGATGATGCGAGTCATCATATTCAAGAGGCTGTGAGCCATGCGGATATGGTGTGTGTGGCCGTGCCAGTTTCAGCATCTGCCCAAGTGTTTCGTGAACTTGCGCTTGCCTTACCTCACCATGCCTTGATTACGGATGCAGGAAGCACCAAACAATCGGTCATTCAAGATGCACACCATAGTGGTTTGGATATGTCTCGCTTTGTGCCAGCTCACCCTATTGCAGGTACAGAATATTCAGGAGCAGCGGCAGCTTTTCCAGAACTTTTCCAACACCATCGTTGTATTTTAACACCCACAGAACAAACCTCTGAAGATGCGATCATGAAAGTCAAAAAGATGTGGGAAGTAGCAGGTGCAAGCGTTGAAACCATGCATGCCAAGGAACATGATGAAATCATGGCTTCCATTAGTCATTTACCGCATTTAACTGCATTTGCGATGATGAATGCCTTACAAAACCACGATGATTTTCGCTTTGCTGCAGGTGGCTTTCGTGATTTTACACGTATTGCCTCATCATCGCCTGACATGTGGCGAGATATTAGCCTATGCAATGCTGCTGCCATTAGCGATAAAATTAATGCACTGCAAACAGAACTTGCAAGTCTTCGTGAGGCTTTACAAAGCCAAAATGGTGACGTTTTATTACAAAAATTTACGGCTGCAAAATTAGCACGCGATGCGTGGTTGGCAGCTGGTGGAGACACGATATGAATGTAGGTGGAACACTGATTGCAGGCCCAGCAAGCTCTGGATTAAGCGGCACATTAACCATTCCCGGTGATAAATCGATGTCACACCGTGCCATTATGTTGGCATCGCTTGCAGATGGTATCACGGATATTCATGGTTTTTTACCCGGTGATGATTGCCTTGCAACGGCACAGATGTTTGTGGCGATGGGTGTTCGTATTGATTGGCTTAATGATGAAAAAACATCGCTTAAAGTCTATGGCGTTGGCTTGCACGGTTTAAAAAAACCAACAGATATCCTTGAGGCTGGAAACTCTGGCACATGTGTTCGATTGATGATGGGTATTTTAGCCGCTCAACCCTTTGATTGTGTTCTTTCTGGTGATAGTTCTTTGCAAAAACGACCGATGAAACGTGTTGCCGATCCTTTGCGGAAGATGGGTGCGAACATCACTGGCGAACACGATTTACTTCCCTTAACCATTCATGGCTCACCATTGCATGGTATTCATCACACATCCAAAATAGCCAGTGCGCAGGTGAAATCATGCATACTTTTTGCAGGCCTTTATGCTCAAGGCGAAACAACCATCACTGAACCTCGTCCGTCACGCGATCACACCGAACGCATGTTGCCGCTGTTTGGGCAAAGCATCGATGTTGATACGCAATGTGTGATTCATTTGCAAGCCACAGGCAAACTGACCGCACCCACAGAGCCTATTTACATTCCTGCTGACCCTTCATCGGCTTGTTTTTTTGCTGTAGCAGCATCTTTAATACCTGATTCACAAATTACCCTAAAGAGCATTGGCATGAACCCTTTGCGCAATGGTTGGCAACGTATTTTATCCGATATGGGTGCTGATTTAACTTTGCAACACAGCACTATAGTGGGTAAAGAAGAAGTCGCAGATATTCACATTTCACATCAGCGTTTGCATGCTATTGATGTTCATCCTGCGGATGTTCCCGATGCGATTGATGAATTTCCAGCCATGTTTGCAGCGGCAAGTCTGGCAGAGGGTACATTTAAACTGACAGAAGCCACAGAATTGCGCGTCAAGGAATCCGATCGGATTGCTGTGATGTCAACAGCGTTACGGCTTGCAGGTGCGGACATCGAAGAATTTCCCGATGGTGCGCATGTGCTTGGTGGAACATTGAAAGGTGGTGTGACCATTGATGCCCATGGTGATCATCGTATTGCCATGTCGATGGCGGTGGCAGCTCAATGTGCTGAATCTGATATTTGTATCAAAAATGCGGCAACGATTACCACTTCTTTTCCTGACTTTGTTCCTTTGGCTCAACTATTAGGCATGAATGTTCATTGGGATGAGGTTGAACGATGAGTCATTTATATTGGCAACCCATTGAAGGTCTGCAAATTGCCATTGATGGGCCTTCAGGATCAGGCAAAGGAACTGTTGCACTAGAATTGGGCAAAGAACTGGGTTTACCTGTATTGGATACAGGGCTGCTTTATCGCTTTACAGCTTGGCAAGCCCAACAAGCTGAGATTGATATTCACAATGAAACGGCAGTATTACAACACCTTAAAGCAAGCCTTAAAAGCATGCAGTGGTCTATTGATGGAATATTTTTTTTAGGTAAAGATTGCACTTCACAGTTACGGAGTGAGGATGTCGGCGGCTTGGCATCGCTTGTCGCTGCTTCAAACAACATTCGCAAGACACTTTTGGATGTTCAACGCGATTTGGCACAATCAGGTTGCGTGATGGATGGGCGAGATATTGGCAGTGTTGTACTCCCTCAAGCACAAGGAAAATTCTTCTTAACCGCCAGTGTTCGCGAACGCGCACGGCGACGCTGGTCTCAATTACGCGTGAATGATCCTGAATTATCGATTGAACACATTGTTCAAGATTTGACCGCACGAGATCAACGAGATGCCAAACGTGAATGTGCGCCATTAAGTCATGTTGAAGGTGCGATAAAAATTGATTCAACCATCATGCGTGCGGATGAAGTGGTGGATCGAATGCTCTCCGTGTTGGAGCGTAAAGAACTGATTAAAGCTCTTTAAAAACAACGCAATAGTTTTTTTATTTTTTATTATGAATCACAGGTGGATGAAACAATGGTGAATGAGCAAGCGACAGTCCCAGCGGAAGAAAACTTTAAGGCGATGTTTGAGGCATCTCTCAAACAAGAAAAACCCCTAAGAAAAGGGGCAAGTGTTTGTGGTATGGTCGTTGAAGTGCGTGAAGAGCAAGTTATCATGGATGTCGGCGGCAAAAATGAAGGTTCTATTGCCATCACTGAATTTACAACATTAGGACTTGATACACCCAAAGCTGGTGATGAAATTGATGTGATTGTTTTATCAACAGGTGGTTCGATTCAACTTTCTGTCTTGGAAGTAAAACGGCGTGAACAATGGTTAAAAATTGATGCGGTTATCGCGGCTGATGAAACCATTGAAGCGACCATTACTTCAGAAGTCAAAGGTGGCTATCGTGTTGATTTAGCTGGCTTACAAGGTTTCATGCCTCGCTCAGAAGTGGATATTCATGCAGGTATGAAATCAGATAAATTGATTGGTAATACCTATCAAGTAGCTATTTTGGAAGCGACTCATCGCCCTCAAAATATTGTTGTATCACGGAAAAAACCGATTGCTGATCTCGCTGATTTAGAACGTGCAAAATTCTTTAAAACCATCACTTTGGGTGATCGTGTGACAGGTACTGTAAAACGCCTGACTGATTTTGGTGCATTTGTTGATTTGGATGGTGTGGATGCACTTTTGCATATTTCAGATATGACATGGCGCCGCATTCTTCATGCCTCTGAAGTATTAACGTTGGGGCAAACCATCACCGCTGAAATTATCAAACTTAACGCTGAAAGTGGTAAAATATCCATTTCCACCAAGTCTTTACAAGAAGATCCTTGGAATCATGTTGCAGGCACCTATGAAGCAGGTATGCGTTTAACGGGTACTGTGCGTAAACTTTTAGATTTTGGGGCTGTAGTTGAATTAGAAGCAGGTGTTGAAGGCATGATTCACCGTTCTGAAATGAGCTGGACGCGCAGTGACATTAAACCGACTGAAATGTTAGTTGAAGGTGATGTCGTTGATGTTGCTGTATTAGAAGTCGATGAAAAACAACGCCGTATTCGTTTAAGTTTGAAAGAAGTGGCTGAAAATCCTTGGCAAGCTTGGATGACAGAACATCCTGAAGGCTCACGTATTACAGGTAAAATTCGTAATATCACAGATTTTGGTTTCTTTGTTGGATTAAATAGTGAACTGGATGGCTTAGTCCATATTGGCAATATATCTTGGACAGCATTAGGGCAAGATGCCATTCAAAACTACCAAAAAGGGCAAGAAGTTGAATGTGTTATTTTGGGTGTTGATGTTGCAAAACAACGTATTGGGCTAGGTATTAAGCAATTAGAAGATGATCCTTTTGAAGTCTTTATGGCTGGCGTTAAACGTGGTGCATCTGTAAAAGGAACCGTCATTGAAGTCGCATCAGGCGCAGCTTGGGTGCAATTGGGTGAACATGTTCGCGCACGTTTGGCATTTCGTGAAGTGCCTCGTGATCAAAGTCTTAATGCTGGCGATGACATTGAAGCTAAGGTGATTGATGTCAATCGCCGCCGTAAGCAAGTTGATTTGTCCATTCGTCAATTTTTAAATGACGAAGAACGCGAAGCTGTTCGTCAATATAGCCAAAGTATTTCCAATGAAGATGCGCCTTCAGCGTTGGCATTGGCATTACAGCGTAGTTTTGATCAAAAAAAATAGTAACTATTTAGCTTACAGTTATTTCATTGCGTACTGAAGTGTTATAAACGGATGTTACGCACTTTGATGAAAAACTGATGTTACGCATCCCATCATTCCGTGGTCTTTTAATCGGTTTTTGGGGATGAAGATTGCTGTGTATTTATTATTCTGGAAGTGCGGCTAAAGCCGCACTTCCAAAGCATGCCGAATTTAGAAACTAAGAGCATCGGATGATCTATCTTTTTCAGAAAGTACGTAACATCAGTGAAAAAGAAACGTCATCCCCGAAATATTTCGTCGGGGATCTCATGTTTGAAACAAAAGACCCTCAACACAAATTCTTAACACAAACCCTCGAGGGTGACGACGAGAGTAGCAATACACCTCATAGATGAGAGAGGGCTTTATGACCAAATCAGATTTAATTCAATGGCTTGCTGAAGAACATCCAGCATTATCGACATCTCAGGCTGAATCGGTTGTGCATCAACTATTTCAATCTATCCAAGATAGCATTACCTCAGGTGAACATGTGGAATTGCGTGGTTTTGGCAGCTTTACGATTAAACAGCATCATCCTCATATAGGTCGTAACCCCAAAAACGGCTGTTCTGTTGAGGTGAAGGCCAAACGGATTCCTTTTTTCAAACCGGGTAAAGCCCTGCGAGAAGCTGGGAAAAAATAAACGTTAATTTCATGAAAACATATCCTAAACAAAGTTCAATTCATTGGCTTAATATTTCCATTGTCATCATGCTTACCCTATTTGGTATTGCCTTTGCCACGGATAATTTAAACTTGGTACATGTTCAATTTCTTGGTTTTTCTACGCTTGATATTCCTCTCTATATACCTATTTTTATCGCTTTTTTCATGGGTATCATCGGTGGCGTTTTGTCCTTATATTTTTCACGTCGAAAACACAAAGTTGAGATTGATCGGCTACAACAAGAAAGCCTTCTACTTCAACAAGAAGTCGAAAATTTACGCAACATTCCACTCCAAGATGATGTGTAACTATTCTGGTACACAGCGATGAATACACTTGCCATCATTGCTTTATTAAGCACCATTGTTACGGGCTTTTGGATTCTTTTAATTCGCCCATCCATCCATGACGAACATCCCCAAGAAACTGATACATCGGATAAGCAACGTGTGTCTGCGCTTTTACGGGGTATTCATCATTTATTATCCGATAAACCAAGCTTAGCAATACAAGATATGGTTGAAGTGGCACGGCTTCGATCTGAATCGATAGAAGTTTACATGGCATTGGGTGAGATGTTTCTTTCCCAAGGCGAAATTGGTCGCGCTGTACGTATCCATCAAAATATATTAGCTCGCCCTAAGGTTCCTCAACCCCTCTATATTCAAGCTCATTTTGCTTTAGCAAACGATTTTCAAACAGGCGGACTCTTGGATCGCGCATTGCGGCATTATCAAAAAGTTTTAGATGTTCAGTCCGATCACTTGGATGCTTTAATCGCTTCGTTACGTATTCGAGAAATGAGCCATGAATGGAAAGAAGCCGAATCTTTATTATCCCGTATTGAACGTCTTCAAAATCAGGATAATAGTCTTCATGGGGCTTATTTATGCGCAGAAATGGCCGAAGAAAGCTTACAACAAGGCAATCACACACAAGCGCGTCAACATGCTGAACAAGCCTTGCAGATGTCCGATGATTGTATTCATGCTTACCTTATCATGATTGCGATTGAACTGGCTGAAAAAAATATCCCAGCATTAAGCCAATATATCGATAAAATGAATGATGAAAAAGAGGATTATCTTCATCTTCTTGTGCCTATGTTACAGGCTGAACATCCCGAATTATTGATGCAATGTTGGCAAGATAGTAACAATCATGAACTGGCTTTAACATGGCTTGAAACACTTGCTCAAGAAAAAGAACATAGGCAGCTTGAACAAAATATATCCATCCATCCTAAACATTTGAGAGAATCTTTACGCTTAGCTGCACTCGGAAAAATAGGCGATGATTGTTTAATTCAATATGCACAAGCATGGCGGACATCCATGAAACGCTATCATTGCGAACAATGTGGTATTGATGTTGTCGAGATGTATTGGCAATGCCCACAGTGTCATACATGGGGAACTAGTGTGCTGACAGAACAGCATGGCATCAAGGAGTGATGATGAATAAAGAAGATTTTCGCCAACGTTTGATGGTGGCATTGGATGTGCCAAATGCACAAGAAGCATGGATAAAACGCGATCAACTCGCTGACCATGTAGGTTGGTTCAAAGTCGGTTTACGTCTTTTCGTAGCTGAGGGTGCGCCTTTGGTTCGGACATTGCTTAAAACACACAAAGTATTTCTTGATTTAAAATTTCATGATATTCCGAATACGGTGGCACAAGCCATTGAAAGTGCGGGGAACTTGGGTGTTCAAATGGTCAATGTTCACGCAGCAGGTGGGGCTGACATGCTTCAAGCCGCAGTACAAGCTGCTTCTGCATTTCCTAACATGAAATTAATTGCCGTAACTGTCTTAACCAGTGATTCGATGCCCGCAAAACAAGCCAATGCACTGGCTGTAGAACGTGCCTTACTTGCCAAACAAGCAGGTTTGCATGGTGTGGTTTGCAGTGTTCATGAAGTTGCCAACATTAAACAAGCATGTGGGCATGATTTTATCACGGTGACTCCGGGGATTCGCTGGGGAAACCAAGATATTCAAGATCAAAAACGTATTGCTAATCCTGCGTTTGCGATTCAATCAGGTTCGGATTATTTGGTGGTTGGTCGCCCCATTATTCAAGCTGAAAATCCAGCTAGCGCAGCTGATGAAGCCGTCAATATGATGGCAAGTAAAAGCTAAAGAAAATCGATATACCCTTGCTTGCTAATAGCCTATGCATGTCCAACATGCGCGCACTTTTGATTTGATTCGCTGGAGATTCCATGTTTGCCCTATATAATAAACACGCCACAGGTGTGAAAGATGATGTTTTATCTGGATTGACTGTGGCATTGGCTTTAGTCCCTGAAGCCGTTGCTTTTGCCTTTGTGGCAGGAGTTCACCCATTGGTGGGTTTATATGCGGCATTTATGGTCGGTTTAATCACCTCATTGATAGGTGGTCGTCCAGGTATGATTTCTGGTGCTACAGGTTCGATGGCGGTTGTCATGGTGGCATTGGTTGCACAACATGGCGTGGAATATTTATTTGCCACCGTCGTATTAACAGGTGTCTTACAAATTATTTTTGGTGTATTAAGATTTGGGAAATTTATTCGCATGGTGCCTTACCCTGTCATGCTTGGTTTTGTGAATGGTTTGGCCATCGTTATTTTTCTAGCCCAACTTCCTCAATTTCAAGTCAATCATGTTTGGATGCAGGGGAATGATTTATATTTGATGTTGGCGTTGGTTGTAGGAACGATGGCAATCATGTATTTCTTACCCAAATTGACGACAGTGATTCCCGCAGGTCTGGTTGCCATTGTAGCTTTATCGTGTGTGGTTATTTTTGGTGGTTTCGATACCAAAACAGTCGGCGATATTGCTGATATTGGCGGTAACTTACCCTCGTTCCATATTCCTGATTTACCCATCAATTTTGAAACCTTATGGATTGTCTTACCTTATGCCTTTATTTTGGCAGGCGTGGGTTTGATTGAATCTTTATTAACCATGAGTGTCATTGATGAAATGACACATACCCGAGGACAAGGCAATCGCGTATCCATTGGGCAAGGCACTGCCAATGTGGTCAGTGGATTTTTTGGTAGTATGGGTGGCTGTGCCATGATTGGTCAGTCCATGATTAACATTTCATCAGGTGGTTTACGCAATCTTTCGGGTATTGCTGCTTCTTTATTTTTACTTTCCTTTATTTTATTTACCAATGAACTCATTGAAATGATTCCTGTTGCTGTATTGGTAGGTATTATGTTTATGGTCGTCATCGGAACCTTTGAATGGGGAAGTTTTAACCTCATCAATAAAATGCCGCGAGAAGATTTATTTGTTGGAATACTTGTCACAGTAGTGACTGTCTTCACTGATTTAGCGATGGCTGTCATTATTGGTGTGATTGCCACTGCTTTAATGTTTGCGTGGAAACAAGCCAAACATATTCATGCTGTTATCACCCAAGAGAATGAAACCAAAGTCTATACCATTCAGGGTCCATTATTTTTCGCATCGATTCACCCCTTTAATCAATTGTTTGATGTGGAGAAAGATCCACAACATATCATCATTAGTTTTGCCCAGTCACGGGTCGCCGACCATTCCGCTATTGAAGCAATCGATGCCTTAGCTGAAAAATATAAGAAAGCAGGAAAAAACTTACAAATTCGCCATTTAAGTAAAGAGTGCCGTCAATTATTGAAAAAAGCTGGTAGCTTGGTGAAAGTCAATATTCAAGAAGATCCTGATTATCATGTCGCCGATGATCGTTTGGCAAAATAACACGGATTAAAAGGATTCGATCATGGTCACAAGTGTTATCTTAGTTCTCATTAGTTTCGCTTGGTTGGCACTGGCTTGGTTTTTTAGAAACATACGACGTTTCCATATTCCAGCGATGATTTTATTGGTCGTTTTTGATCTGTTTTTTCCCGTTTATTTGTACCTTACCCATGATTGGTGGCAACGGCTTATTATTCACCAAGAAGCCCTGTCTTTTGCTGTCTGGAGTCACTTAATATTCATCATTGTATTGTATTCCTTATATGTTTTACAAATCATGGCAGGGCGCGGTATGTTGCAAACAGAAGGTACTGATTATCAAGAACATCAACATGACCATGCCAAACAATTTATTGGTATTGTCATTATCCGTACCTTGGTCTTTGCATCAGGTGCATTGTTGATTGTGCCAGCAGGTACGTAATAAACATGAGGGTTTTATGACAGCAAAAAAGACATTAGATAACACCATTTGGAAACGCTTGATGAAACGCTATAGCATATTAATGCTATTGGGTCTCATTGTGACGGTTGTGATGGTTATCTACATGAGAGAAGGCGCAGAAACTTGGAAGATGGGCGTGTTATTATTGGGTGGCTTAGGCATATTTGGTGGTTTTTTTGGTTTAGCTGTGTCTTTATTTTTTCACCTTTGGCATAGTAAAAAAGAAGATTAAAACATCGCTAGCTTTCTTTAGGGAGTCCCATGTACATTGAGCATGCTATTATTTTAGCCGCAGGTTTGGGAACACGTCTTAAATGGCTAACTAAACATCACCCTAAAGCGATGATGAAGATACAAGACGAGCCTGCCATTATTCATGTCATTCGACACTTAAGCCAACAAGGTATTCGTCATATCGTCATCAATGTTCACCACCACGCTCAACAGTTGATGAAACTACTCGGGCATGGTGAACATTTGGGCATTCGCATTGATTTTAGCCATGAAAAACACTTGCTCGATTCAGGCGGTGGGGTTCGTACAGCCATGCAGTATTTACCCAAAAATGTGCCTTTTATTGTACATAATACTGATATTATCACGGATATAGACATTCAATCATTGTCTAGCCTTACTGCTCATCACAGATGCATTTTAGCAGTGGTGAATAATCCAAATCATCACCCTGAGGGTGATTTTTCATGTCATCAACATCAAATCAGCTTAACAGGGCAACCGCGTTACACTTTTTCGGGTGTTTCACTCTGGTATCCTGAAATCTTGCAAGCCTTTCCCTGCAATACCCCGTTTTCACTTGTCGATGTCATTCATAAGCAAATCAAACAGCAAAGCTGTGAAGGTTTCATTCATCGAGGGCAATGGTTTGATATTGGGCGACCACGCGATTTAATGCGTGCCAATCAACACTGGAGAGCATTATGATATTACACCCACAATTAAAAGCTGATTGTATCGAGCTTGGTCAACTATCACTCTGCACCGTCTTATTGATGCCCGATGCCCATTATCCTTGGCTTATTTTGGTTCCTCAACGTGAGAATATCCGAGATATTTATGATTTATCCGATGGTGATCAACAACAACTGATGCGCGAATCTTGTTTTGTTGCCAAAACTTTAGCAGACATGTTTGATGCGGATAAAATCAATGTGGCGAGCTTGGGAAATATCGTGCCTCAATTACATATTCACCATATTGTTCGTTATCACCATGATGTTAGTTGGCCAGCACCTGTTTGGGGCGCAAAGCCTGCCAAACTTTATGAAGCGAAATCCTTAGATAAGCGTTGCCAAGCCATACAAAAGGCGTTGAAGCTTACTTAGGGTCACGGAAATAAATCATCATCCCATGTTAATCGACACTATCTTTCATCGGTCGCCAAAATCGAATCATCGCTTCATTTAATGTCATATTAGGCATATTTTCATGCCAATGACGTACCCAATTCATATCTTTCTGCATATTTAATAAACGAAAACCTGCATCACCACTTTGCTGTGTACCAATCGCATCACCAGAACCACGCATCGTTAAATCCATCTCTGCCAATTCCAAACCATCATGGTGTTGCACCATTAGCTTTAAGCGTTTCAAGGCAGTGTTTGAAGCATGTTGACTGGGAACCAACATGCAATATCCCTGTTCATTGGAACGCCCGACCCGACCCCGCAACTGATGGAGCTGTGCCAAGCCGTAACAATCCGCATCTTCAATGACAATCAAACGTGCTTCAGGGACATTGACGCCCACTTCCACGACCGTGGTGGATACAAGAAAACGACATGTCCCATCTGTAAAAGCATTGAGAATCTGTTGTTTTTCTTTGCTTTTCATGCGTCCATGCAAGCCCTGAAGCCCGACATGTTCAAAATATGGGCGCAAACTTTCAACACGTGCATCCACAGACATCGTGACTTGTTCTTCATCTTGCTCAATGCGTGGAACAATCCAATAAATTCGCCCACCTTGATTCAATAAACGCTGAATACCTTTGGATAAATCGGGAAACTTTTGCGTAGATAACACCCGTGTTTCTACTTTTTTCCGACCTTTCGGCATCCCCTTCATGACCGTTAAATCCAGATCACCATACACTGCCAATGCCAAACTTCTTGGAATCGGTGTAGCTGTCATGGCTAATAAATGAACGGCTTTTTGCCCTGTTTGTGTTTTTTCAGTCAATGCCCAACGTTGTTTGACACCAAAGCGATGTTGTTCATCGACAATCGCCAAACCTAATTTTCTATAGATGACATCCTCTGAAATTAAGGCATGTGTACCCACCAAAGCTTGTAATTCACCGTCAAGCAACCCTTTAAGTATTTTTTTACGTTGAGCGGCTCGGGTACTTCCCGTGAGTAAAGCTATTTGAACACCCAAAGGCTCTAATAATTCGGATAAACTTTTCTGATGTTGCTGTGCCAACACTTCTGTAGGTGCCATGAAAGCCACTTGAAAACCCGCTTGAATCGCCTGCAACATGGCCAACGCTGCCACCCATGTTTTTCCGCTTCCCACATCACCTTGAATCAAACGGTGCATGCGTTTCCCTGTGTTTAAATCACCTTGAATATCCACCCAAGCGTGTTGTTGAGCAGATGTTAAATCATACGGTAAGGCTTGTATAAATTTTTGAGCCAAGGAACTATCTTGAAATAGTGGTGCGGCGACTGAAGCAATACGTCTTTTTTCCTGCATAAGCTTCAAATACACCAATAATTCTTCTGCTTTCAAACGCTGCATGGCGTGTTGAAAAACAGCTGCGTGAATGTCATTAGGTTGATGCACATGTTTTAATGCTTCACGCAACGGCATGTCCATCACCGCATCTAAGGGTGAGACGCAAGCTTGCGGCATCATGGTTAACGCCGACTGAATAAAACCACGCAATCGCTGCCCTGAAATACCTGCCAACATCCCATAAATAGGCTTAAAAGAAGCGATGAAACGTTCAGGAGTCGTCCATTCAGGATGGGTCATTTGCCATGATTGACCCCAAGATTGAGCCACACCTCGCACACAAATCACGCGCCCTTCTTGTAAACGGGCATCACGCAATAAATAAGCCGCATGAAAAAAATGTAAGTTTACTTGCCCTGTGCCATCTTCAACCTTAATCGAAACCTTTTTTTGTGCCCCAACACCATGCGATATACATTGGATAATGCGTGCTTGAATACGCGCTGATTTCTCATGCTTTAATGCTGATATGGGTGTGATAAGTCGGTCATCTAAATAATCTCGTGGCAGGTGACATAATAAATCACCCATATAACGGATAGAACGTGCTTCTAAACGTTTTTTAAGGCTGATACCAATGCCTTGAATACTGTCTAAAGGTTGAAAGAAGAAATTATACATGCTTTTTATACACGCTGAAATGCGTTACCTGCGACGAACATCTTGGTTGTTTTTTCGACCACTTAAGAAAATCCATCCATCTAACAAGATGGAAAAAGCCACTAAAATCCATAACAAAAGCGAAGAAAGACCTGTTTTTTCAACCAGAACTTCCATACCTAAAGCCTGATCAAAATGTAAAAACAAGACTATTGCCAATATAAGGTGTCCTGCAATTAATGATAAAAGCATCATAATAGTCCAAAAACCACTAAGCAATAAAGCGATTGTTGATGCGTTTCCCGGAGGTTTCAATGCCATAGTAAGCCCTTAAAACCCAAAACGCTGCAAGCTTTTTACACGTAATCTCTTATCATATTCTACAATGATACCACGCACATATGCTTTGTTTTTTTCTTTATCTTTCACTTGCTCTACATATTCCACACGATTGGCATGCAGTGGATCGATGAGTGCAGGGCTTCCCCATTCAGTTTCAACTTGAAATTGACTATCGCCTTTTTGAATCAACCAAACCTTATCTTTCGTTATTTCATTGCCTTGATGAATCGGGCGTTGCACACAAGAAACCACGCATAATAAAGCCAATATACCATATATAAATCTCACACGATCACCTGTGGGCCACGATGCCCTGCTTCAAGATGCGACATATAATCAGTAATCCCTTGCTCCAAACTCCATGATGGTTGCCAATTTAAAATACGTGATGTTTCAGATAAATCTGCTTCTGTATGATTTTGAAAAAATGGAAAAGGATTATCAAAATATTCAGGCGTAAAGTGTTGTTCTAAACTTTTTCCTAAACATGCGACAATATCATTGTATGGACGTGCTTTACCCGAACCAACATTACACACACCCGATTGTGTGCTGGTCAATGCTGCTATATTTGCGCCCACCACATCTTGAATATACACAAAATCACGCATTTGTTCGCCATATTTAAACAAACGCAACGCTTCGCCTGCTTTTGCCTTTTCATACCATTGCAACATCATCGATGCTGTTTTTGTACCATCTTTTTCATTTTTATGATGTTCGCCACAGCCATACACATTAAAATAACGCAAACCAATAATCGGTGCGCTATGTTTTCCATACCAACGAGCGGCAATGCGATCCATCAAAAGTTTGGAAAATCCATAAATATTTTCAGGTTCTTCGCCGACACCAATCGTATTGGGCGCAGGTGAATTACCATACGTACCTGCTGAAGACGCATAAATAACCCGTGTTCCAGATTGATGTGCAGCCTCTAATATTTTAGCAAACGCATTGGTATTCACTTCCACCATCAAACGTTGATCCATGATGGTTGTATCTGTAATGGCAGCTTCATGATACACCGCTTCATAACGCCCATCTGCGATTTCTTGTAACACGTTTGCATCATCACTATCAGCGGCGCGTACTTCACAATCCACATGAATCAAATTCCGCCAGTCACCCGAAGAAAAATCATCCACAACGACCACTTCTCGACCGTGTTTTTTACTAAGGGTGGCAGCTAAGTTAGAACCAATAAAGCCAGCTCCACCTGTAATTAAGATATGTTTTTTTGTCATAAGATTTCCTTCTATTTGGATGCGCTGGCTGCGCCTTTCCACTGAAGTTGTAAGTGAGATAAGGCTTGTATCGTTGCATCGTTACAAATCTTATAACCCGCTTTTTTATTGATCTTTTGCATCAATATGTGGGCATCTGTATCTTGCACTTGCTGTTGATTACAACCTACTTCCGCCAATAAGCGGGAAATCCAAGAACCAAGCTCTGCAAGTTGATTGATTTGTATGGTACGAATCAATTCATCACAACGTTCGACACTGACTTGATGCCCTGTTTTCAATGATAATGATGCGGCATCATCCTCTGTTAACGATACAATAGGTCGGCATAATAATTTAAAAATAACCCATTCACTTTCGCTAATAAATGTTTTATCTGCATGGAGTGGAAATACGCCTGGTAATGCTTGAACCTTATTCATGATATTTCCTCTTAATCAACGTAGGCTGTTGGACCTGTAATATATGCACCTTTCAAGCCCCATTTATGAATCTTTGCACCAATGCGATTGGAGCCTGTGAGGTTCGAGCGACGAAGTTTAGCACCTGTCAAATCAGCTTCAAACAAATCAGATTCACTTAAATCTGCACCGCGTAAATCTGCTTTGGTAAAGTTGCATGCACGCAAATTAGCACGCACCAATTTAGTATTGCGTAAATTAGCACCACTAAAATCACACGCTATCAACGTTGCTTTGGAGAAATCTTGTTCTGATAAATCTTGCCCAGAAAAACTTTCACCTTCAATTTTTTGACCTTGTTGTATTGCACTTAAAAGACCTTGAAGCGTCATATCTTTCCCCCATACCTTTAGAAACGTGGTTGCGATAGTACGTCTTATCATTTTCCACGCAAGCTGCTTGAAATCCACGCTGAAAAGTGGGCAACACTCGATTTTTTGTTGTTCATAAGCTTAGGGGCTTCGCATCATTGGGACAATTATTTATTTCCGAAGCCCTGAAGTCTGACCCATATTTAGCATTCATCATTCGCACGTTCTAAATCTTCACAGGCTTGCATCCAAGCTTCTTCTGTATCATCAACTTGCTGTTGAATCATGCCATGTTCGCGTGTGAGCTGTTTAAGTTTTTCATTTTGATGACCTGAATAAAGATCTGCATCAGCCAGTTGTTCCGCCAAGGTATCTTTTTTTATTTGAAGCTGGTCTAATGTTTTTTCTAACTGACGTATGTTGTCACGCAAAGGTTTTAACTGTTTTCGTCGATCATGATTTAATTTTCGTTGTTCTTTTTTACCCGTAACAGCAAGGTCATTCCTTGTTTTTTCAACATCATTATGTTCCATTAACCATGTGGCATACGCATCTAAATCATCGTCAAAAGCTTGCACTTTTCCATCTGCTACCAGTAATAAATCATCACACACCATGCGTAATAAATGACGATCATGAGAAATTAAAATCATCGCACCTTCAAAGGATTGTAAAGCGATGGATAAAGCATGACGCATATCCATATCCAAATGGTTGGTTGGTTCATCCAATAAAAGAAGATTGGGTTGTTGATACACCAAAATTGCCAACACCAAACGCGCTTTCTCACCACCAGAGAATCCACGAATACGATTCAAAGCCATATCATCACGAAATGCGAAGCCACCCAAAAACAAGCGCAATTCTTTTTCAGAGGCTTGCTCATTCAACATTTGCAAATGTTGGATGGGGGATAACTCATCATGAAGTTGTTCCAGTTGATGTTGTGCAAAATAACCAATTCTCAAACCTTGAGCGGCTTCATATTGCCCCAACAAAGGCGGCATTTCCCCAGCCAAAACCTTGATTAACGTTGACTTTCCTGAACCATTTTTACCCAACAAACCTAATCTTTCACCGGGTAGAAGCCCCATCGTCACGTTCTCTAAAATACGATGTTCACCATAACCCACCGTCACTTTCGTCAAACGCAACAAAGGGTTGGGTACTTGATTGGGCTGCTTAAAGGTGAACGAAAAAGGTGAATCGACATGCGCCGATGTAATGAGTTCCATCCGCTCTAAGGCTTTGATGCGGCTTTGTGCTTGTTTGGCTTTACTCGCCTTTGCACGGAAACGTCGAATATAATCTTGCATGTGTTCCACTTCACGCTGCTGTTTTTCATACGATGATTGTTGCAATTCCATTTTTTCGGCACGCATACGTTCAAAATCGCTATAATTCCCTGTATAAAGTGTCATAGATTGACGTTCAATATGGGCAATTTGTTTGATACTTTGATCTAAAAAATCACGATCATGAGAAATGAGTAATAAAGCACCTTGATAATGTTGCAGCCATGTTTCCAACCAAATAACCGCTTCTAAATCCAAATGATTGGTAGGTTCATCCAGTAGTAAAACATCAGAACGACACATCAAAGCTTGCGCTAAATTCAAACGCATGCGCCAGCCACCTGAAAAACTAGCGACCGATTGCTCTTCCTGCCCTGATTTGAAGCCCAAACCATGCATCAAGCGTGCTGCTCGTGCATGGGCAGCATAACCATCAATTTGTGCCATACGTTCATGTAACTGGGTTAAACGTATGCCATCATCTTGTTGTTCAACTTGCGTAATGGTTTGCTGTAAGGATTCAAGTTCGCTATCACCTTGCATCACATAAGCAATCGCCGATGTATCCAAGGCAGGCGTTTCCTGTGCCACATGCGCAAGCGTGATGTTTTTCTGCATGGAAAATTGACCTGTATCTTCTTCCAATTCACCACGAATAAGAGAAAATAACGATGATTTTCCTGTACCATTGGCTCCCGTTAAACCAATTTTATCATGATTGTGAATCACCCATGTCATATGTTGGAAAAGAAGTTTTGTACCGTGCCTTAAACTGACATTATTAAAATAAATCATCTGCGACCTGAACCATGACGAGCTTGCTTACGCGGCTCAATTTGATGAATGTAATTGCCTCGTAACACCAATTCACAACCACAAGCTTTACAGCGATTACCAAAACCTGAAAATGGAAAGACCTTTAATCGTTGACAGTTGGGGCAACACCCTTGTTTTGCCTTAAAAGGTAGCCAAAACAAACAAATGCCAATGATGACAAAGGAAAATATACCCGTTAATGGCATAAAAAAACTTAAACCAAGGGATAAACCCCATAAAGGTAGCGATAAAAAAATAATACGAAAAGGTGCAGGTTTGGCTGGCAAAATAGCAATGGTCGCTTGTGACATATTTCCTCTTTTTTTATATATTCTAGTCTAAATCAATACCTTCGCCAAAAATTGATAGGGTAGCCTCTTTGCCATAGCATGATTTTTTTCAAAAAAAATAACCAAACAAAAGAAGCTACCCATGAACGAAATAATGCGCACTCTACTGCCAATAGGCAATATTCTGGATTC
>JAUZQM010000110.1 GCA_030950985.1 Mariprofundaceae bacterium
AATATCCGATTGCCACCGGCACCGTTTTTGATTGTTTTATAGCTTTATTAAGAGCTTGATCAAAAAGTGTATTTTCTACCCTTTCGGCTTTACTTTTTTTGATTAATGAGCTGCATTTTGTACAATTAAACTGGTCATTAATTTTGCTATTTATTAAGTCAACACCGGCTTCCCAGAATATGTTTTCGTAGGCACATTCAGTACAGATAAACAAATCAGACCACAATACATAATTCAACCTACCTTTAGCAACATCTGCAGCGGCTGCATAATCGCCCTTAGATAATAAGTCGCACGCTTGAGGAATATCATGTGTGTTGTGGACAGTAGAGTATAACCAACCGAGCTTTTCTTCCACCTCTTGGATTAATCCATTAATGGAATGCTGTAATTTTGCGTTATTAAAACAATTATTGAAGTTTTTTGCAATAAAGGTGGCGATTGGGGATAAATCATTTACAACTGCATATCTACCACCAACCTGTGCGGTCGTTCTTTCATCTTTGTGTGTTTTTATGCCTCCGTTATCATCAACCAGATAACCTAAACTTAAAACCTCATCTTTACTTCCACAAAGCTGAGCAGCTACGCCAAGCATGCCGCTGCCACCGAAGCTATCTAATACGACATCACCTGGTTTTGTAAAATTGAGGATGTACCGCATGATCGCACGATGAGGAACTTTTGTGTGATAGCTATGCGCATTGTAAATTGGGTGGTTTCTCCCTTCACTAACATCTGCAGCGTATGGTTCACGTTTATATTTCTCACTTGAATCATACGGTCTGCCGTAATAAGAGATAAAGTCTCCAATAAATGGGTTTGGACATGCTGTGTAGTATGGTGGATCAGACAAATTGAGGATGTCTTCATCTGCACCTATAGGAAACCCTTCAATTTTGCGGAACTCCGGATCTTTCAGTTTGTCAGCCAGAATCGCTAAGTAATAGTCACGCCGCTCCGTATCATTCACAAATGATCTGCCCAAGCATTCCACCGGATCATCTGGCTGATCAGTCTTGTTGGGATTCGCCAATTCTAGTGATAGATTTTTATCGTTCATAGTCCCTCGCTTCTGTTGCTGCCCAGTTTACTGCTACTGAGGTTGATCACTTTTGAGCTAATTAACGTGATCAACCTTGAAAAGTGGGCAGCCTCCTAGCTTATCATTATTCGACTTCGTTATTTTCCACGCCCTGCATTAGCACAATACCTATTTCTGTAATAACATAACTCTGATTGGATGCTCGTGCATTTTCCGGGTTGGTCATAACCACCAAACCATGTTTCAGCAGTGGATCCAGGTGGTTGGCTTTGAAGTAGCCTCGGCTACCTACATTCAAATGTGCCATTATATTGGCCATGGTTCTGGGGATTTCACAATAGGTCAGTAATGTCTTTTGTTTCGGGTTTAAACTGGCTAATGGCTCAACTTGTTCAGTGGACAAGTCTGGCGTTTGAGGTTTGACTTGTTCAGTGGACAAGTCTCCATCATCTTGAATTGCATGTTCATTGGTATTGGACGTGACTCCAAATATTTTGTCTTTTAATGGTATAAGGTGTTCAGCCAAAGCAATCAAAGCATCCGATGGTTGGGTCACAACCCCCTGAACAACCAGCCTTTGAACAATGCGGGCTGTATCTGATCCATTCATACCCAAAGCTGCTCTAAGCATACTAACGGAAATCTGAGCATCTTTCGTAGCACAGAGATTAGCAAAGGCATCTGCTTCATCTGCTGTTAACCGTATTCCAATCTGGCTTTGCAACAAAACCTGTTGCTCCGACATGAGGCGTTTACGCCTAAGTTTTAATTCAAAAGTTTTTTCGGCTTTATCATTAACCAGCTCAGGAGGAACTCTTCCTAGCTCGTGCCAATTACGATAAACCTCACGCAAGCCCCAGCCAGACTGTTCGCTAAAACCTATATAGCGTAATGCCCGCACAATAATGGGATTACGCACCTCTTTCGAACCAGGCTCCAACAACTTATCTACACTAGCAAACGCATCGCCCGGATTCACGAATCGGGTCAAATCCCGATAGTCTTCGATGACTGGCCAACGGGTTTGATCAGTAAAATCCTGATGCGAAAGCAAGTTGATTACGGATTCACGGAAGGCTATAAAGTCAGGTGGGAAATCAGAGCGTTGTCCTGATCCCATGTCCAGATTAAATGGGGTATCGGTAAAGCTATTGTACCAATCTAGAATTGCTTGCCAGCTTTCAACAATATTATATTCACAAGTAACACGCTTATCCCAGCGCTTTCCAGTATTCGCATGATCACAATCAAAACCATATCGCAAACAATCTACAATGGGCCTTGGCATCAGTTGCCGTACTCTTGAGGCTTTACCAAGCAATAATATAGATGCCATAGTCGGCAGAACTTCACCCTTACTCTCAACCAATAACCCGAGTTCGATTAAAAACTCATGATCAGTTAAAGCCAATAAGGATCGATTGCCACCTTTATTTTCATAGCGGTGGCGAAACCACTTCAGCGAACGCTCATCAAAACAGCCAGAAGCATCGAAATCAAACAACTGGCCATCTGGCCTATCTTGCAAGGCATCATTGATCATGCGGTCAAGATCAGCCTTATTACAGGCGTAATCGCCGCCGCCCCTACGAACAAAAGCTTCCCTGCCTTTCTTTTTACTTTTCACATATACAGGTTTATCCCTGCGCTGCGCCTCATGGATATAAAAAATAAGCACATTTTTATCTTCATGTGCTTTCAGATATTCTTCAAAACGTATTGGTGACCCAAACCGTTCCGGATTTTGAAGCTGTCCAATAAAATCGTTCTGCATGGTGTCAACATCAACCACACCAGTCACTTCACGCTGATCGTTTACTCCAAGAATAATGTGACCACC
>JAUZQM010000111.1 GCA_030950985.1 Mariprofundaceae bacterium
TTTTGGTGTTTTGATTTTTTTTTTTTTTTTATCACTTTGTTTGTGTTTCTTTCCCCGCGCCTAATTTTTTCTTTGGGCGTTCATAACCCCCCACTTCCAAATGATGCTAAATGGTTACAAATTAAAGTCCGTTTAGTATGCTAAAACACGCAGGTATGCCATTTTATTCGCCTGCGATTCCCGAAGCCTGCTAACATCGCTATCATCCGCGACAAATTGATTTGATGGAGAGTCTGTCGCACAAAGACTCTTATCGTGGGAGTTGTGATGTCTGATAAACCGTGGGGAGGTCGCTTTGATGCCCCGACCAATGCTTTTGTAGAAGCCTTTAATGCGTCGACTCATATCGATGCACGCATGTATGCCGAAGATATTGCAGGCTCACGCGCCCATGCTCGCATGTTAACCAAGCAGAACATTCTAAATGACGATGATTTAAGTCTTATTTTATCGGGTTTGGATGAGATTGAAGCAGAGATTGAAGCGGGAAAATTTGAATTTTTGATTGCACTGGAAGATGTGCATATGAATATTGAAAAACGCCTGACCGATAAAATTGGTGATGCAGGGAAACGGTTGCATACCGCACGTTCTCGTAACGACCAAGTCACCACCGATACACGTCTTTATTTACGCAAACGAACCGATGCGATGATGCTTCGTATTCGTGGGCTTCAAGCAGTCTTATTAAACTTAGCCGAGACCCATGCCGATACCATCATGCCGGGGTTCACCCATTTACAAACGGCACAACCTGTCACCTTTGGTCATCATCTTTTGGCGTATCTTGAAATGTTTGAACGTGATGTTGCACGTTTTGAGGATGCTCGAAATCGTATGAATCAATGTCCATTGGGCGCAGCAGCATTGGCTGGCACGACCTTTGATATTGACCGTCACTTTACCGCCAAAGCCTTAGGTTTTGATGCACCAACAGCAAATTCCTTGGATTCAGTCTCCGATCGTGATTTCATTATGGAATTGTTAGCGGCGGCATCGATTTGTTCGATTCATTTATCACGTTTTTCGGAAGAATTAATTTTATGGATGAGTGCGCAGTTCTCGTTTATTGAGTTGCCCGATGCTTTTTGTACGGGTTCATCCATTATGCCGCAAAAGAAAAACCCTGACATGCCTGAATTGGTGAGAGGTAAATCAGGGCGCATTATTGGTGGTTTGGTGTCGATTCTCATCACCATTAAATCATTACCCTTGGCATACAATAAAGACATGCAGGAAGACAAAGAAGCCATTTTTGATGCCTATGACAATTTAGAAGGTTGTTTGCGTGTGTTTACAGATATGTTGCCTGATATGACCGTCAATAAAGAAGCCATGCACAAAGCGGCATCATCAGGCTTTTCAACAGCCACCGATTTAGCCGATGCCTTGGTGCGTGCGGGTGTTCCTTTTCGTGATGCACATGAAGTTGTAGGAAAATCTGTGGCATATTGTATTCGTGAATCATTGGAACTCCATCAAATGCCTGCCCAAGCCTGTGCCAATATTGATGCACGTTTAAGTGTGGAAATGGTGCAAGCTTTATCGGTGGAAACATGTGTGGCGGCGCGTGACCATGTTGGTGGTACAGCACCGCATCAAGTGCGTTTGCAATGTAAAGCATGGCAACAACGTTTGGGAGATGAACATGCGTAAACTATGTTTTATTGTATTGGCAGTATGGTTGATGACGGGTTGTGGTCGGAAAGAGCCACCGCAAGCTTGGGTGGATAAAGGTGAGCCTCGTATTGCTCATTTAAAACTAATCAACGCGGGCCCGAGTAAAAAGCTGAAACTTCAATTGGCAGACGGTGAAGGCGGTGTGGGTTATCAATTGGAACGTTCGGAAATTGATCCGTATTGCCAATGCCCTTCAACATGGCATCCATTTACTGAAGTGCCACCGAGCAGAAGCTATGAGGGTAAAACCTTAGAACGTATGCTTCGTTTTGAAATAGGTGGGCATTATTTTCTATACCGTGTGCGTGCGGTTGATGCGTTGGGTCGTTTAGGTCAGTGGAGTGAAACGTTCAAAGCGGATGAAAAGAAATGATGGATAAACATGCGCAACCGCTACTCAATCAATTGGGTGACTATCCTTTTGAACGATTAAAGAAGCTTTTTCAACATAGCAGCCCCAATCCTGAATTGTTGCACATTGATGCAGGTGCAGGTGAGCCTCGTTTGCCTTTACCGAGCTTTGTCCAAGATACCTTGAATGAACATATCCAAGGTTTTTCAAAATATCCTGCCACCCGTGGTAATGCTGATTTGCAACGTTCCATTGTGCGATGGTTAAAGCATCGTTTCCATTTGCAACAGCTTGATATGAGAACACAGGTATTAACAGCGAATGGGACGCGTGAAGCGTTGTTTGCCATTGCCCATACCTTGGTCAATCCCGAAGCGAAGCAGAAACCTTATGTGATGATGCCCAATCCCATGTATCAGATTTATTATGGTGCAGCGGTGACTGCGGGCGCAGAACCTTATTTATTGCACTGTCTTGCAGATGATGGTTTTGAACCGTGTTTGGATGATATTGATGCGAAAACATGGGAACGCACGGCGTTTATGTATGTTTGCTCACCTTCCAACCCAACAGGCTGGATTGCAAAGCATGATTATTATGCACGTTTGCTTGAATTAGCCGATCAATATGATTTTTATATTGTGGCAGACGAATGTTACTCTGAAATTTATACGGATGAGCCACCGATTGGTTTGTTGGAAGTGGCACAACAGTTAGGGCGTAATGATTTTTCACGTTGTTTGGTGATGAACTCCTTATCAAAACGCTCTGCTTTACCCGGATTGCGTTCGGGATTGATTGCAGGTGATGCCACGTTAATTGCCCGCTTTGCAAAGTTGCGAAGTTATACAGGACCAGGCACGCCACTACCTTTACAAGCCGTGGCAGCCAAAGCTTGGAGTGATGAGGAACATGTGACGCAACATTTAGACGTGTATCGAAACAGTTTGCGTGCTTTTTTTGATGTGTGGAGCGAAGCCCATCAACCTGAGGGTTCTTTTTTCGTTTGGTTACCTGTGGATGATGATGAAGCCTTTGCCAAGGCAGCGTATGAACAACAAGCCGTTACGGTGTTGCCCGGGTCGTATTTGGGTGCAAACGACGCACAAGGATGCAATGCAGGTGCAGGTTATATTCGAGCAGCTTTGGTGGATGGTGAAGATAAAGCAGCAGAATTGGCGGTAAGACTCAAAAAAGTGAGGGTGTAAGATGCATATTCCTGAACATATTGAAGATAAAATTCGTGATGAAGCGGCAAAAGGTCATACACTGAATTGCTATATTTATGACACCACGCCGATGCGTCAAAAAATCAAAACGCTGCAAGCGATGATGCCGCAAGGTGTTGAAATTTTTTATGCGATGAAAGCCAATTCACATCCTGCCTTTTTACAAACAGCTTTGGAATCCAAGGTGGAAGGCATTGAAATTGCCAGTTTGGGAGAAGCCAAAAAAGCTGTGGATGCAGGTTTTGATGCCAGTCGTTTGATTTATACAGGGCCAGGAAAATCACCTGAAGAACTGCGCTGGTGTGTAAAACATGGCATTCGTACGGTGCATATTGAATCACTGACAGAAGCCTATCGATTGCATCAAATTTGCTGTGAATATGGTCAATCACAGGATGTTTTATTGCGTATCAATGCCAATTTTGACATCCATGAAGCGCAAACCACATTTTCAGGCGGTTCTAAAAAATTTGGTGTCGATGAAGAAAAAATTGATGATGTCTTGCCTGAAATTTTAGCGTTGGATTATTTGAATTTTCGCGGCTTACATGTCTATGCCGCATCGGGTGTGCTTAAATTTGAAGATTTATTGAAGAATTGTGAGCTTGTTTTTCAACTGACGAAAAACATTGAAGCCAATTACCCAGGTGTTTGCTGCGATATTATTGATTTTGGCGGCGGCTTTGGTGTGGATTATTTGGAAACAGGGCATGATTTTGATGCCGAAGCTTGGGCAAAAGGCCTACACGATTTGATTGAAACATATCAATTTGAAGGTCGGCATTTTGAATTGGAATTGGGGCGTTATTTGGCTGCGGATTCAGGTTTTTTCTGCACTGAAATTTTAGACATCAAAGAATCTCGTGGAAAAAAACAAGTAATTTGTTCGGGTGGTATCAATCATTTCCGTCGACCTGCGGCTTTGGGTATCAATCATCCGATGGGGATTGTTTGGATGAGTCGTCCCAAGTTGCATACCTATCAAGAACGTGTGCGTGATGAACATGTGTATTTTGGCGGCCCGCTTTGCACAGGTGCGGATAAACTTGCCAATGATGTTGCCATTGATGCCGCAGACATTGGTGATATTGCAGTGTTTGCTTTGGCAGGTGCGTATGGTTTAAGCATGTCCAATCAAGCTTTTTTAAGTCATCCCTTGCCCCAAGAAATTGTACTTTAAGATTCCAGCGTGTGTTATTTTTTAACTGATGTTACGTATACCATCATCTCATGCTTTTTTAATCAGATTTTGGGGATGAACGTTGCTGTGGGTTCATTGCTCTGGAAGTGGGGGGGGGGGGGGG
>JAUZQM010000112.1 GCA_030950985.1 Mariprofundaceae bacterium
ATGAATCACAAAGCACCATGGCACACTAACTGCACTGAAAGTTATAATAAAAGCGCTTTTTTTATGCGACATCACCTGTCGTTTTGTGGTTTATATTCTTCCCTAGAGTCTAAATATTAGGGGTGGAAGATGAAACGATATATATGTAACGATAACAGTCATAACGGCGGAGAGTATCAAGCATTAGTTGCAACTTGGATGTTAAGGTTATTGCTAACTCATAACTGGGTATTTAACAGTTTTTTTAATATGAAAGGTGGTTTTAAGGATGAAGATGTTGCCAACTTTCTGAATATGCCTGGAGTGAGTTATGACGTGCCAATATCTGTGCCAGCTATTAAAGCTAAGATGAACCAAGAACTATCTAATTTGGAAAGTCAAATTGATGATGATATGGTTGTATTGAAAAACATTAATTTATTAGCTCGTCGCGTAGATCTTTCCCCGCTGCAACAGGAAATTCTTCTTTTTGCTCTACTTGTAGAAAGCTCAAGCCTCTGGGGCGATTTTTTCCGATTGATTTCGGTGGAAACGGAACAGCTATTTTTACGATTGTTATCGTGCATGCTAGGTGTGAAGGTTCAGGACATTAAAGAAGCCTTATCTAAAAAATCATTCTTGCGCCAGTCGGGAATGATTACATTGGATAAACGTGATTATGAAGATGGCAAGATCGGTATTATGGATGAGCTTGAACTCGCACTTCTTGCTGTAAATGATAATGAAGAAGCTCTGTTATCCCACTTCCTACTTCAAGCCAAACCCTCAACTTTATCACTCGATGATTACCCGCACGCAAACCAAGATGTTGAGGTGATTCAAAACATCTTGAAAACGGCATCTTCAACATCTGAGCTAGGTGTGAATATTTTGATATATGGCACACCAGGCACTGGCAAAACGGAATTAGTTAGATTGCTCGCTGTTTCTTTGGGGCTCGATTTGTTTGAAGTTAAAACGGAAGATGATGAGGGTGATGCTATGCGGCCGCAATGCCGTTTGAGTAGTTATCGGTTAAGCCAACGACTTCTTACTCAGGATCATAAAAGTCTGATTGTTTTTGATGAGGTTGAAGATATATTTCCTGTAAGCTCATTCTCTTTTTTTGGCATGGAAGTGAAGTCAGACAGGAACAAGGGTTGGATGAATAAGGCACTGGAAGAAAATGAGACGCCGGCCATTTGGGTTTGCAATCAAGTTAGTCAGATTGATCCTGCATTTTTACGCCGTTTTGATTATGTTATGGAACTAAATACCCCACCAAAAGAAGTTCGATTAAAAATTGTGCGCTCTTATTTAGAGAATCAATCCGTAAGTGAAAATTTCTTAGAACGATTAGCTGAACATAATAACCTTTCACCTGCTCAAATTGAAAAGGTAAGTAAAGTTGCTGCACGTATGGGAAAGGATAAAAAAGATATTGATCATGTCTTAGAGAAGGTGGTGAATAACAGTTTAAAAGCAATGGGTCTGAAACCATTAACAAAGCTTGACCAACATGCGACTCATTACGATTTAAAATATTTAAATGCTAACATTGATAGTCCCAATTTGGTGAATGGTTTGAAGCGAAGCGCGAAGGGGAATATCTGTTTTTATGGTGCCCCAGGTACGGGGAAAACTGCTCTTGCTGGTTATATTGCTAAAGCTTTAGGCAAGCCTTTATTAAGCAAACGCGCTTCCGATATTTTGGGAATGTATGTGGGTGAATCAGAGCAGAATATTGCAGCAATGTTTGAGCAAGCTAAGTGTGATAATGCTGTACTGGTTTTAGATGAAGCCGACTCTCTGTTAAGAGATAGGCGTGGTGCAAACCAATCTTGGGAAGTAACGCAGGTGAATGAATTGCTAGTGCAAATGGAGAATTTTGATGGCTTATTCATCTGTTCCACCAACCTTATGGATAATCTTGAACAGGCCAGTCTGCGAAGGTTTGCGATTAAGGTGAAGTTTGATTACTTAAAAGTTGAGCAAGCCTTGGCCATGCTTAAAAAGGAAAGTATTGGAGAGGTTTCAGAGCAGGACTACCGCAACATTCAATCGATGCATTACCTTGCTCCTGGTGATTTCGCAGCAGTTAAGAAGCGGCTCGATATTCTAAGCATAGAAGCGACTGCAAGTGCCTTGATCCGTGAACTAGGTGAAGAGATGGAACTCAAAGAGGATGGTCAAGCAAAGGCATTTGGTTTTGTGGCATCGTGATGGGCGTTACATGTTGTTGCAATAGTTTAGGAGGATTATTCATCGACTTTTCGGCCAGATGATTCATGTCGAAATGAATATAATGCTTCCTACTTCCCGACAACAGCTGACGCGACTGTAGTTATCATATGATTAGATATTGGGGGCGATATGACAAAAGATGAGGTTCAAAAGAAAAATCAAGCGATATGGGATATGTATTCTAATTTAGAATGCTTAGATGAAAAATATGATGATATTTTTAAGGGTTTGGAATCCATGATTTTGTCTTCATTCACGGCTGCAAAAATAGTTCCTTATCATGTCCGCGATGGCATATCTTTTTTGTTTGTAAACAGTACTTTGGATTTGCATACGCATATATTATCTGTTTATAAGGTAAATTGTTCAAATTGCCGTGGTGATATGCTTTATGGCGATATACCAGCGATTGTGGTGGGTTTTTCTAAAGTTTCTCTAGCCTATGAAGAAATATCAGCCCGTGACTTGAGAATTCGTAATAATGGTAAACCGACTTTTCGTGGAAGGCTCATGCAAAATGATGATAAAGTATGGTTTGCTGGAGATGAACAAGAAACATGGGATGTGCGTTTTAATGGTCATCTTATTTGGTGTAAAGAAGGTATTGATTCAGTTGATAATGCAGCTTGGTACTTTGTACTTCCTTTGGCAGCGGTTGATTCGCTTGAAGATGCAAGAAAAATGATTCTCCAGCCATTACAAGAATTATTGCAAGGGGTGAGCCCTGATAATTCGCACATCAATTTTTCTAAACACACTGTACAATTTTCGATCAATAATGGCGTATGGACAACCTTTAATAATCAAACGTCTGTAGCCGAATTAGGAGGTACAAGGCATGACGAATAATGTTGAAGAATACAGAACTATATCAACAGAGTTTCCAACATTAGTATACACGGATGGCAAGCCTGTTTGCACTATTGAAATTGATACAGGCGTTCTTTACCAACAGCAAAAGTATATGAATGAAGGATTGGATCATTTGATTCAAACGATTGTGGCAACTTGGGGGACAAACAATGCGTATGATAAGTGTGGTACGATCTGGCAGTGGGGCTCACCCAGTGTGAATTTTGGACATAGTAGCTATTCAATGTTTTATGCCATCTTGGGAATGCCAAAATCATTTAGAGATTACCTAAACCAACAGCTTAA
>JAUZQM010000113.1 GCA_030950985.1 Mariprofundaceae bacterium
GTAATCACTTCTTGAATTTTATCGTTACCAACACCCAATTCCGCTAAGGTTGAACGAAGATGTGCTAAAATATGTTCATAATGAGCGTCATTCAAACCTTTTTCGACCAAATGTTTATGACCTTCACGCATATCCAAACCCGTATAATTATTAGGTCCACCAAAAACCATGGTTAAAAAGGCTTTTTGTTTGCCTGCTTGTTTGTCCATGTCAACGCCTTCAAAGAAGCTTGCAACGTAGGCATCATTTAATACACGGCGATAAAAAATATCCACGGCTGCATTGACGGCTGCTTCTCCACCTAAATCTTCATATAAGCTCATATCCAAACTCCTCTGCGTGACTTTTTAATTTTTTTTCAAGCACATGGTTAAGATGTATTTGAAATGCGTAATATATGGTTAAAACTAAAGATGTCAAATAAATATATGTTTCATTCATAAGCCATGTCATAGTGCGCCCATGCAATTAACTCTTTATACAGATTACTCACTTCGCGTCCTGCTTTACCTTGCATCTCACCCCGATAAACGGGTCACGATTAACGAAATTGCAGAGTATTTTGGTATATCTCGAAATCACTTGGTCAAAGTGGTACATAATCTAGGAAAATTAGAACTCATCCATACCATTCGTGGCAAATCTGGCGGACTTTTATTGGCCGTTGCGCCTGAAAATATCAATATTGCTGACACAGTACGTTACACTGAGCCACACATGAATTTATTGGAATGTTTTGACGATGTCACCAATACGTGTCCGATTACCAGTCAATGTGCCTTAAAAGGTGTGTTGTTTCAGGCGCGCAAAGGTTTCATGGACGTGTTGGAAAATTATACCTTGGCAGATATGCTACCTAAACCTGCTATTGTCTATCCAGAAATCATGAATAAAATGGAACATAAATCTTAAAATCGATGACCTATTTCAAACAACAACCGTTGATGTTTCTTGGTGCGCTTATTGTGTTAAGCATTACTTTTTTAGCCGTATTTGCACCTTGGCTTGCACCTTATGATCCAACACTTATTAATGTACGCAATATCTTGGTAGCCCCGTCATGGGAACACTGGTGTGGCACCGATACACTCGGACGCGATGTGTTTTCACGCATGTTATACGGCGCACGAATCTCTTTAGCCGTGGGTTTTGTCGCTGTGGGTTTATCGATGGTGATTGGTGTGGCACTGGGAGCTTTGGCAGGTTATGCAGGCGGCAAAATAGATACGGTGATGATGCGCTTGACCGACATGATGCTTTGTTTTCCCACATTTTTTTTAATTTTAGCAGTCATCGCTTTTTTAGAACCTTCTATTTGGAATATCATGATTGTCATTGGTTTAACGTCATGGATGGGGGTCACGCGTTTGGTGCGTGCAGAATTTCTATCCTTGAAAGGTCGAGAGTTTATTTTGGCCGCGAAAAGCTTGGGTATTTCGCCTTTACGTTTGATTTGGAAGTATCTACTTCCAAACTCTATGGGCCCGATTATGGTATCGGCCGTGTTAGGGATTGCAGGTGCGGTTTTAGTGGAATCAGGTTTGTCATTTTTGGGTTTAGGAGTGCAGCCGCCTGACCCGTCATGGGGCAATATTTTGACCGATGGTAAAGATAATATTCAACTGGCTTGGTGGCTGTCGCTTTATCCAGGGTTGGCTATTTTAATCACCGTACTGGGTTATAATTTATTGGGTGAAGGTTTGAGAGATGTCTTTGATCCGAAAATGAAATCATAATGTTATCGGATGAACACTATATGGCACTCGCACTTGAGCAGGCTGAATTAGCGGGTCAATGTGGTGAAGTTCCTGTTGGAGCAGTGCTTCGATTGTCAGATGGCCAACTATTTCAAGCACACAATGCACCTATTTCTCAACACGATGTATCCGCACATGCTGAAATACAGGTCATGCGTGCCGCATGTCAAAGTACAGCCAATTATCGTTTGCTTGGTGCGCAGTTGTTTGTCACATTAGAGCCTTGCTTGATGTGTGCTGGTGCCATTATTCATGCGCGTATTCAACGGGTTGTGTTTGCCGCATCCGAACCTAAAACAGGGGCGGTACATTCCTTATATCAAGTGTTGTCGGATATACGTTTAAATCATCAACCTGACGTGGTCGGTGGTGTCCTTCAAGAAGCCGCATCCACACAATTAAAAGATTTTTTTAAAGCAAGACGAAAAGCAAAAAAGAACACTCATTTTGTATAAAAACATCGAGTTGTTACACTTTTGCTTATTTTTTTGAGAGGTTAAACAATGCCAACATACCGTTCCCGTACAACAACTGCTGGTCGTAACATGGCTGGTGCGCGCTCATTATGGCGTGCAACTGGCATGAAAGATGGTGATTTTGAGAAGCCCATTATTGCGGTGGTCAATTCCTTTACTCAATTTGTTCCGGGTCATGTGCATTTGAAAGACTTGGGTCAAATGGTGGCGCGTGAAATTGAAGCGTCGGGTGGTGTTGCCAAAGAATTTAATACGATTGCTGTCGATGATGGTATTGCGATGGGCCATGGTGGCATGCTGTACTCCTTGCCAAGCCGTGAAATTATTGCCGATTCAGTCGAATATATGGCCAATGCTCATTGTGCTGATGCTTTGGTGTGTATTTCCAATTGTGATAAAATAACACCAGGTATGTTGATGGCGGCATTGCGCTTGAATATTCCTGCGGTGTTTGTTTCGGGTGGTCCGATGGAAGCGGGTAAGGTGACCATTAAAAACCGTGAACAAATGTTAGACTTGGTCGATGCGATGGTGATGGCAGCCGATGATCATGAAACGGATGAAGATGTGGCAGCTGTTGAGCGTTCAGCTTGCCCAACCTGTGGTTCATGTTCAGGTATGTTTACTGCCAACTCTATGAACTGTTTAACGGAAGCTTTGGGCTTTTCCTTACCTGGTAATGGTTCTTTATTGGCAACCCATAGTGATCGCAAAGAATTGTTCTTAGAAGCGGGTCGCACGATTGTTGCGATTACCAAACGTTATTATGAACACGATGATGAATCGGTTTTGCCACGTTCGATTGCCACATTTAATGCCTTTGAAAATGCGATGGCATTGGATATTGCGATGGGCGGTTCAACCAACACCGTTCTTCATCTATTGGCCTGTGCGCAAGAAGCTGAAGTTGATTTTACCATGAATGATATGGATCGTTTGAGCCGCAAAATTCCAAACCTTTGTAAAGTTGCACCCGCTGTTCCGCAGTATCATATGGAAGATGTCCATCGTGCAGGTGGTGTCATGAGTATTTTGGCAGAATTAGATCGGGGAGGCTTGATTCATCGCAATGAACCAACCGTTCATACAGCAAGCTTAGGCGATGCCTTAGATGCCAATGATATTACCAATGAAGCCAATGTAGCAGCAAGAGCAATGTTTTTAGCAGCCCCCGGTGGTATTCCAACGCAAGTGGCATTCTCACAATCCGAACGTTGGAAAAGTTTAGATACAGACCGTCAAGCAGGATGTATTCGTGATGTGGAACATGCTTATTCCAAAGAAGGCGGTTTAGCAGTGTTATTTGGCAATATTGCCGAACGTGGTTGCGTTGTAAAAACAGCGGGTGTCGATGAATCCATCTGGAAGTTTACAGGTCGGGCGCGTGTGTTTGTCTCACAAGATGATGCGGTTCATGCGATTTTAAACGATAAAGTTATCGCTGGTGATGTCGTGATTATCACTTATGAAGGTCCTAAAGGTGGGCCAGGTATGCAAGAAATGCTTTATCCAACATCCTATTTAAAATCCAAAGGTTTAGGCAAAGATTGTGCGTTGTTGACCGATGGTCGTTTTTCGGGTGGTACATCAGGTTTATCCATTGGTCATGCTTCACCAGAAGCGGCCGAAGGCGGTGCGATTGGTTTGATTGAAGAGGGTGATCGTATCGATATTGATATTCCTAATCGTTCGATTCATTTGGCGGTTTCCGATGATGAACTCAATCAACGTCGTTCAGTGATGGAAGCCAAAGCTAAGGATGCTTGGAAACCAGTCGGGCGCAATCGTGTGGTATCTAAAGCATTAAAAGCCTATGCAGCTTTAACTACATCCGCCGATAAAGGTGCTGTGCGTGATTTAGAGCAATTAAACAAATGATAAATAAGTATGATAAAGCAAGGAAATAAACCATGAAAATTTGGCAACTCTTGGAACAAACAACGGTGGAAGGTGAAGCGCATGATATGCGTTTGTACCAACGAGATGACGAATTTTCAATCAAAACAGGTTATTCGGAATTGATGAATAGCCGCATGCATAGTTCAGAAGATTTGTTGGCTGAATTAGCTTGCCGTACCTTAAAACAAGGTCAACAGTCACGGGTATTGGTGGGCGGTTTAGGTATGGGATACACGCTTGCAGCGGCTTTAAAACATGCCCCTGATGATGCTGAAATTGTAGTGTCTGAACTTGTACCCGCAGTCGTAGTTTGGAATCGCACCCATTTATCCCATCTTGCCAACCACCCTTTAAAGGATTCTCGGGTACACGTGATTGAAGGAGATGTGGGTGCGTTGATACGCAATAAACAACAATATTTTGATGTTATTTTGTTGGATGTCGATAACGGCCCTGAGGGGCTAACACGGCAAGAAAACAGTGCTTTGTATAGTGCGAAAGGATTGAAAATGGCACGGCGTGCTTTGCGTCCAAAAGGTGTTTTAGGTGTTTGGTCAGCGTTTCCTGAACCACGGTTTACAAAAAAAATGAACCAAGCAAATTTTCAAACAGAAGAAGTGGCATGTCGAGCGCATGGTCAACGTGGTAGTAAACATATGCTTTGGTTGGGTACTCGATTTTGAATGAATCACTAATGTCATGAATTTTACCTTTTAAAAGAGCCTTTTCACTCATTTATAGAACATTCATATTATTTCACTGATGTTGCGCACTTTGGATGAAAAATATGCATCACCCGAAGTTCTTAGATTCTAAATTTGGCATG
>JAUZQM010000114.1 GCA_030950985.1 Mariprofundaceae bacterium
TGCCCGTGATGTTTTTGATGTTACAGGTGCAGGTGATACGGTCATTGCGTTTTTTACTGCGTGTCTTGTTCGGGGTGATGCACCTTTGGATGCCGCGAAAACTGCCAATAAAGCGGCAGGTGTGGTGGTTGGAAAAGTCGGCACTGCAACAGCAACATGGCAGGAAATTGAAAATTATTAAAATGTTTTTCTTAAAGGGGCAGTGATATGCAACAACACGCAAAAATTGTCGTCGGTATTCCCGCCCGCTTTGCATCGACCCGTTTTCCAGGCAAACCATTGGCTGTTTTGGCAGGCAAACCAATGTTGGTGCATGTCATTGAACGCGCCAAACAAGCGGATATTGGTGATGTCTTTGTTGCCACGGATGATGACCGTATTGCGGATGTTGCTCGGGCGATTCATTGTGATGTATTTATGAGTCAAAAACCTCATCAAAGTGGCAGTGACCGTTTGGCTGAAGCCGTGCAAGATATGGATTGTGATATTGTAGTGAATGTTCAAGGTGATGAACCTTTGATTGATTTTCAAGCGATTCGCGCAGTGATTCAGCCTTTCAGCAAAGACACAAGCTTGTCGATGGCAACCTTGGCACATCCTCTTTTGCGACCTGAAGATTTACAAGATCCCAATGTGGTGAAAGTGGTTCTCAATGCTCAAGGACAAGCGATGTATTTTAGTCGCTCTGCCATTCCTTTTCCACGCCAAGAAGGTGTAGGACAAGCTTTGCAACATGTTGGCTTGTATGCTTATCGTAAAGATTTTTTATTGCATTACAGTCGCTTAAAAGAATGTGATAGTGGAAAATCTGAACAGTTGGAACAATTACGGGTGTTGCATCATGGTTATCCTATGGCTGTGACCGTCGGAGATTTCCATTGTTTGGGTGTCGATACACCTGATGATTTACAGCGCGCTGAGAAGATGCTCTCCGCTTAATCGTTTATGCGCCCTACCATTGCTTATATTTCCTTAGACAATTTAGCTTATAATTATCATCTTTTATGTGAAAAATCAGGTGATGCTGAAGTCATGGCTGTGGTGAAAGCCAATGCTTATGGACACGGTTTGGAACATGTTGCCCCATGTTTGTATCAACATGGCTGCCGATCTTTTGCAGTGACTGATGCCTGTGAAGGCGCTGAATTGCGGCGTTTACTCGATAAAGATGCTAAAATAACACTCTTTTCGGGTATTTTCGATGATGATGATGCCAAACTTTCAGTCGACTATGACTTAACCCCTGTTGTCACAGAAATATGGCATATCAACTGTTTACAACAACAAGGCTTTCAAGCGGCTGTTTGGTTAAAAGTCAATACTGGCATGAATCGTTTGGATACCACTGATTGGCAAGGATTATGGGAGTGTTGTCAACATGCTGGCATACGTATCGAAGGTATCATGTCGCACTTGGCATGTGCAGACATACCTGAACACCCCTTAAATCAACAGCAAGTTCAAATATTTCAATCGATCTTATCAAAGCTTCCTGTGCAGGTGCATGCGTCCTTGTTGAACAGTGCAGGCATCGCTGCCTTGCCGCCAACATCCTATTTTGATGTCGTCCGCCCGGGTTTAGCATTGTATGGCATTGAACCGATAGAAGCTGCGCCCATGAATTTGAAAGAAGTCATGTGTTTAAAAGCAAAAGTCATACAAATTCGCAAGGTGCAACAAGGTCAAAGCATTTCTTATGGCGCAAGTTATATCGTAGGAAAAGCAATGAACATTGCAGTGGTAAGTATCGGCTATGGTGATGGCTTACCCCGTGAACTTTCCAATAGTGGTTTGGCTTTTTATGAAAATCAGGCGTTGCCCATCATCGGTCGTGTGTGCATGGATTATTGTTTATTAAACTGTTCAGAAAGTGACATTCAAACAGGTGACGAAGTTATATTTTGGGGAGAAGGACATTCAGTCTCATCCCTTGCAAAACAATTGAATACCATTCCTTATACCTTGACGACAGGGCTTCAATCTCGTGTTAAGCGAAAAGCTATTCAAGTTTAGAAATTTACTGTTTAACTGATGTTACGCACTTTGGTGAGAAAAACGTCATTTTTAGATTCCCGATTTAAAGACCACGGGAATGACGATATGCATAACATTAGCTGTTTAAGTCTATTTCAGTGTTTTAAGAAATTCAATCATATCCAAACGCTTATGTTCATTTGTCATGTCAGGAAGGATTGGCATGACCAAACCATAAGGGTTGGCATCTAGCACTTTTCTTGCGATGATATTAACTTTGGCAAAAGACTCAGGGGATGCTAGCCAAGTATTCAGCCAATCAGCATTATAACGCATCATAACACCTTGTAATCCGGAACCACCGACAGCACTGACTTCATCCGTTAGCTTATGGCAGTGAATGCAGACCGATGCATATATTTTTTGACCACGTTCAGCGCTGGCTTGAAAGCTCGGAGATTCTGAAGCCGATTCACCTTCAGCAAAAGCTAATATGGAAAGTAGTAACAATGATATGATGTAAAACATATTAAAAATAGGCATAAAATACACGTCCCTCCCAAAAAAATTAACTCACACACTTTAAATATAAGCTGCAAGAGTATCTATTGCTCTCATGTTGTAAACCAAGCAGCTCACTGGAAAATGAAACGTAGCTGTGTACCTTTCGCCTCCTTTATTTTCTCAGTAATGACGGAGTTTAACCATGCACGTTTCACCTATTTCAGCCCTTTCGCCACTTGATGGACGCTATGCGAGTAAAGTTGCCAGCTTACGCCCGATTTTTAGTGAGTATGGATTGATTAAAGCCCGCGTCACGGTGGAAGTCCGTTGGTTTCAAATGCTTGCAGCACATGATGAGATTCAAGAAGTACCTTCTTTTTCAGATGCTGCCCAATCTTTTTTAAATGATATTGTAGCTAATTTTTCGGAAACAGATGCTGCACGTGTAAAGGATATTGAACGTACAACCAATCATGATGTGAAAGCTGTCGAATATTTTCTTAAAGAGAAAGTTGCAGACCATGAAGAATTGGCAAAAAGTTCAGAATTTTTCCATTTTGCCTGCACTTCCGAAGATATTAACAACCTTTCTTATGCGTTAATGCTGAAAGAAGCACGTGATACAGTGATGTTGCCCATGTTCCATACCATGTTGAAAACATTAAAAGAAAACGCCGTTGAATTTGCCGCGCAACCTTTATTGGCACGCACCCATGGTCAACCAGCTAGCCCCACCACCATGGGTAAGGAATGGGCCAATGTCGCGTACCGTATGCAACGTCAAATTAAACAAATTGAAAACACGGTTATTTTAGGCAAAACCAATGGTGCTGTAGGCAATTACAATGCGCATTTAGCCGCTTATCCTGAACTTGATTGGGAACAGATTGCCCAATCTTTTGTCGAGTCTTTGGGCTTAAATTGGAATCCCTACACCACACAGATTGAACCGCACGACTATATTGCAGAACTCAATGATGCTGTGGCACGTTTCAACACCATTTTGATGGATTTTTGCCGTGATATTTGGGGTTATGTTTCTTTGGGTTATTTCAAGCAACGTGTGATTGCAGGCGAAGTTGGCTCATCGACCATGCCCCATAAAGTAAACCCGATTGATTTTGAAAATGCCGAAGGAAATTTAGGGCTTGCCAATGCGGTGTTGCGTCATCTGGCTGAAAAATTACCCATGTCTCGCTGGCAACGTGATTTAACCGATTCAACAGTATTGCGTAACCTTGGTGTTGGTTTTGGTTATACTTTATTGGCATTGGAATCAGCATTAAAAGGTATCCATAAACTTGAAATCAATACCGCACGTTTGGATGAAGATTTAGATAAAACTTGGGAAGTATTGGGTGAAGCCGTACAAACAGTGATGCGTCGTTATGGTTTACCGAATCCTTATGAACAACTCAAAACCTTGACCCGTGGGCAAGGTATTACAGCTGAATCTATGCACGTATTTATTACAGATTTGGATATTCCTGATAAGGCTAAGGCTCATTTATTGGCGATGATGCCTGCAAGCTATATCGGCAATGCAAGTGAACAGGCCAAAAATATTGTCACCATTTAGCATCATGGTAAGCACTATTCATCACTGATATTGCACATTTTTTAAAAGAAGCGTTATCCCTGATGAACGGTTTCGGGGATAACCTTGGTGCATATTTATGACTCTGGAAGTGCGGCTTCAGCCGCGCCGAAGAAAATAGTATGGCGTGGCTGAAGCCACACTTCCAAATAATGTGTAAATAAGCATTTTTTAACGCCTACATCGGGGAAATAATGGATAAGCTGAATAGCTACCAAAAGTTGAAGGAAAATATTTCGTCATGAAGCACGATATTCAGCAGTACATATCTCATCTTAACCATTGCATGATGATTGATCGAAGGGTGTTAAGGAAACGACTTCATGCTTTAAAACACCATTTACGACAAGGAAAACCCATTGAAAAAAGCTTGCAAGATGTGGCAAAGAAACTTGCTGCATCGCAAGCTGTCTATCAACAACGACTTAGCCGTGTGCCTGATATATCCTATCCAGAAAATTTGCCTGTATCTGCCAAACGCATGGATATTGCTCATGCGATTGAACACAAGCAAGTGGTCATTGTGGCAGGTGAAACAGGTTCGGGAAAAACCACACAAATTCCCAAAATTTGTTTGCAACTTGGGCGGGGAATTGCTGGTTTGATTGGGCATACGCAACCGCGTCGTATTGCTGCTCGAAGTGTGGCAACACGCATTGCCCAAGAATTGGCTAGCAAGGTTGGCGAACATGTGGGTTATAAAGTTCGTTTTGCCGATAAAAGTCAACCGCATGGTTATATTAAATTGATGACCGATGGTATTTTATTGGCGGAGATTCAAAGTGATGCTCGCCTTGAACAATATGATACTATTATTATTGATGAAGCCCATGAACGTAGTCTAAATATTGACTTTTTATTGGGTTATTTGAAACAGTTATTACCCAAACGGCCTGATTTAAAAGTGATTGTGACCTCGGCCACCATCAATACCAAACATTTTTCCCATTTTTTCAATGATGCTCCCGTTATTGAAGTATCGGGACGCTCCTATCCCGTGGATATTCTATATCATCCGATGACGGGTGATGATGATGCTATGGAACAAGGTTTGCCGCAGGCAATTGTGGCAGCGGTCGATGAAGTAGAACGTATGGATGCGATGGGTGATGTCTTGGTTTTTTTACCCGGTGAACGTGAAATTCGTGAAGCGATGCATGCTTTAGAAGACCATGAAATGAAACATACGGAAGTCATTCCTTTATTTTCAAGACTCTCTGCCAGCGAACAAGACAGGGTATTTCAAAGTCACCGTGGACGGCGTATTATCTTAGCAACCAATGTGGCAGAAACATCATTAACCGTACCGGGGATTCGTTTTGTCATTGATTCAGGTTTGGCACGAATGTCACGTTATAGCGCGAAAACCAAGGTACAGCGTTTGCCCATTGAACCGATTTCTCAAGCCAGTGCCAAGCAACGGTCTGGACGTTGTGGGCGTGTATCATCGGGCGTGTGTATTCGTCTTTATGATGAAGATACGTTCTTACAACGCAGTGAACAAACCGATCCTGAAATTTTACGAACCAACCTTGCCAGTGTGATTTTACAAATGGCAAGCCTAGGTTTGGGTGAGGTGGCAAAGTTCCCTTTGATGAATCCCCCTGAATCCCGTTCGATTTCTGATGGTTATCGTTTATTGCATGAATTAGAAGCCGTCGATGAACAGCGAAAACTCACAGCCATCGGCAGAAAATTAGCACGTTTACCCATTGATCCACGTTTGGGGCGCATGGTGTTACAAGCGCAACAGGAAGGTTCAATGCATGAGGTGTTGGTGATTGTATCGGCACTTTCAGTACAAGATCCACGTTCACGCCCGATGGATGCACAACAAAAAGCAGATCAACAGCAACGCATTTTTCGTGATGAAACATCGGACTTTATCAGTTATGTAAAATTATGGGATTGGTATCACGAACAAGCCAAACTTCATTCTAAAAATCAATTGCGTAAAGTGTGTCAAAAACATTATCTATCTTATATTCGTTTGCGTGAATGGCATGATTTACACGGGCAACTATTGGGTATGTTGCGAGATTTAGGCTTAAAACCCAATCAGCAGCCTGCAAAACCTGATGATATTCATCGTGCATTATTGGCAGGTTTATTAGGGCATATTGCGATACAAGAGGATGGAAAAAACTATTTGGGTGCAAGAAACTTAAAATTATCAGTATTTCCTGGTTCTGGCATGTATAAAAAACCACCCAAATGGTTGATGGCAGCGAATTTAATGGAAACCAATCGTTTGTATGCACGCATCATTGCCCCGATTGATCCGCTATGGCTGGAACGTTTGGCAGCTCATATTATCAAACATGACTATTCTGAACCGCATTGGTCATCAAAACGTGCCCAAGTCTTGGCTTATGAACGTTTAACCTTGTTTGGTCTAACGGTGGTTGCGCAGCGTATCATCCATTATGGTGCTATTGATAACACTGTATCGCGTGAATTATTTATTCGTCATGCCTTGGTGTTGGGTGAATTTCGAACGCTTGGAAAGTATGCCCAACACAATCAAAGTTTAATAAAAAATTTGGAAAAACTTGAAGCAAAATCACGGCGACGGGATGTGTTGGCAGAAGAACAAGTCATTTTTGAGTTTTTTGATGCGTTGATTCCTGACCATGTGTACAGTGGAAAACTATTTGAACAATGGCGCAAAGACATTGAAACCAAGCAACCCAAATACTTGTATTTAAGCCATGATGTATTGCTTGCCAATCGAGATGTGTCTATTCATGCCAGTGATTTTCCCGATAGCGTGCAAATAGGCGCACAGTGTCTGCGTTACGAGTATCACTTTGACCCATCCCACCATGCCGATGGTATCACCTTAATCATTCCTCAAGCCATGTTGGGGCAACTGCAAGCTGAACGCTTTGAATGGTTGGTCGTGGGGATGTTGAAAGAAAAATTAATTGCTTTGATTAAAGGTTTACCTAAATCATTGCGACGGAATTTTGTCCCTGCACCCCAGTTTGCAGAAGCAGCGATGGATGCCATGACCTTTGCAGAGGGTCATCTTTTATCGAGTTTTTCACGTCAACTTGAACGCATGACGGGCATTTATATCAGCAGCGAACAATGGAATATCGATACATTACCGAATCATCTCAAAATGAATTTTCGTGTATTCAATGCACGCAAAAAAATCTTACAAGAACATACGGATTTAAAATGTTTACAGCAGAACTTTGCCCATAGTGAACAAATAAAAATCATCCCCCATGCGTTAGAAAAAGAAGCCATTAAACGCTGGGATTTTGGTGATTTACCCGAATCTGTCACACAAAACCTTCAAGGTTTGCAGATGCAACGTTTTCCAGCGTTGGTCGATCGACAAGATAGTGTTGCCATTGTGATGTTTGAACAACAACACGCCGCAGAGCATGCAATGTATGCAGGTGTACGGCGATTGTTGATGTTGGCGATGTACCAACAAGTCAAAATATTACAGCAACAAATGAAAAAGAATAAAGCGATGATGATGCAAGCTGCGTTATTGGGTGATGCTGAAATATTGCGTCATGATGTCATCAACAAAACCTTTGAATTGGTTTTTTTATCCAAAGACATGCCGCGCACCCAAGCTGATTTTGAAGCCTGTTTGGAACAAGGGCGCAGCAAACTGGTGCAAGAAGGACAGCGCATCATGCAATGGGCGGATGATAGCTTACAAGCATACGCGCATGTTCGAGCAAGTATGCAACAAAGTATTGCACCTCAAAAAGCAGCCATGTTAGCCGATGTACAACAACAACTTAATCATTTGATGAGCGTAAATTTTGTTGGCAATACACCCGTCGCATGGCTGGTTCATGTACCACGGTTTTTAAAGGCTATGGCGATTCGCATCGAAAAATCAGGGCGTGATTTAGCAAAAGATAAAAGCTTATCCGAACAAGTGAATCATTTTTGGCAAAACTATGAGCAACGTCTTAAAACAGGTGTAAATAGTGATGATTTAATGCAATTTCGTTGGATGATTGAAGAATTACGCGTATCCATGTTTGCCCAAAGCCTAAAAACAAGCATGCCTATCTCAGTAAAACGGCTTGAAAAACAATGGCAGAATATGCGATGAGTGTGCGTGTGGATCAATGGTTATGGGCGGCACGTTTTTTCAAAACACGTAGCTTATCGAGTCAATCCATCAAAGGTGGACATGTCAGCCTAAATGGTGTGCGTGCCAAACCTGCCAAAGAAGTGAAAAAAGGTGATGTACTGATTCTTAAAAAAGGTCTAGAAATATTTGAATTGACGGTATTGGCATTGGCAGAAAAACGTGGTTCTACCACTCTTGCACAGGGTTTATATCAAGAAAGTGAACGCAGTATTCAAGCACGCGAAACCGTTCGAGAACAACAACGAAACCATGCGGCATCTTCGCCAGCACCTAAAAAACGCCCCGATAAAAAGTCTCGAAGGCATATTATTCAATTTAAACAATCATTCTAATATCGCACGAAACTTGACCACCTTCAAGTGATACCTAAGATGCGCGACTTCATGACGCTGTTGAATAGATTGAGAGGTGTTTAGTTGTCGCAACAAATGTATGTCCACCTTCCAGATATCCGTAAGACAGGTAAAACATGGCAATGGGAGATTTCTCCTGAACGTTTGATGTCAAATGAAGGATCTGTAGATCCGCTTGTGGGTATCTGTGCTACTGCAACATGGCAGGGGTCCATTGAATATGCGCATGATATTTACACTTTAAATGGATCATGGAAAGTACCCATGTTACGCCAATGCGTTCGCTGTTTATCTGATTTTGAATGGCAATCAGAACATGAATGTCAGCGTAAATATAGCCTTGTTGCCCCGCAAGATGTGGATGATGAAGAAAAGTTAGATGTTGAAGTCATCCCTATATCCGATCGTTTGAATTTGATGGATGTGTTGCGTGAAGATATTTGGTTAACATGGGAAGCATGTGTTATTTGTAGCAGTACATGTAAAGGTTTGTGTCAAACCTGTGGAATGGATTTAAATCAAGGTGATTGTGGATGCAACGCTTTGGCTTCAAGTCATCCGTTTGCAGGGTTGGCAGCAATGAAGTTTGATAAGTAAGTAGCTAGGGAGTGAGTCCCTTGTTATCAGTAGGAGTGATAAAATGGCAGTTCCAAAGAGAAAAACAAGCAAGTCTAAACGTAATATGCGTCGCGCGCACGATGGTATCACTGTGGCAGCAATGTCTGAATGCCCTGAATGTGGCGAAACAGTACGTCCACATCATGCATGCCAAAGCTGTGGTCAATACAAAGGTCGTGAAGTGATTGAAGGTACAGCAGTATAAAACCCATTGAACAGGTGAGTATGTCTAAAAATATTCGCGTCTTAGTCGATGGTCATGGTGGAGATGATGCTCCAACCATGGTCATTGACGCTTTGGCCTTGATGCATGCCAAACAAAAACAAACAAAGTATTCAAATATTCAATTAGGAATTTGTGGCTTAGAAGAAGTGTTAGCACCATGTTTAGCAGCCAAGGGTTTGAGTGATGTTGTTACCATCGTTCCTGCTCTTGATGTGATTCACATGACTGACACCCCAACAGTTGCCTTACGTCGCAAAAAACAATCGTCCATTCATGTCGCTGCAAGAGCTGTACGTGATGGTGATTGGGATGTCTTGGTCAGTGCGGGCAATACAGGCGCATTGATGGCAATTTCAAAGTTTATTTTAAAAACTTTACCGGGGATTGATCGACCAGCCATTGCCTCCATGATTCCTGCTGCCGATGGTGGAAGTACATTCTTCCTTGATATTGGTGCAAATGTAGATTGTTCCTCAGAACATTTGGTTCAATTTGCGGTCATGGGTAGTTGTTATTTGAAAGCTGCTGAAAACATGAAAAGCCCACGTGTTGGTTTATTAAATATTGGCTCAGAAGATGCCAAAGGCACGGATGTTATTAAGGTTGCCGCCACACGTTTACGGGAAACTAAATTAAATTTCATTGGTAATGTTGAAGGCACTGATTTATTTTCAGATCGTGTCGATGTTGTCGTTTGTGATGGTTTTGTGGGTAACGTTGCACTTAAAACAATGGAAGGCTTGGCAAAACTCATGTTTAAGCAAGTGAAGCAAGAATTAACATCGAATATTGTCGCTAAAGCAGGTGCTCTTTTAGCACGCGGAGCATTAACTCGCGTGAAAGACACCTTAAATCCAAGTGAACATAATGGTGCGCCTTTACTTGGTTTGAACGGCGTTGTGGTAAAAAGTCATGGTTCAGCTGATGCCTATGCTTACACATGTGCCATTGATGTGGCGATTCGTCAAGTGGAAGCAGATTTAATTCAACGAACCCTTGAAACAATGAATGAGGTCATGGAGCTAACATGAGTTTACAAACACATATTGTGGGCGTGGGCGGTTATCTTCCCGAACGTATTTTATCCAACCAAGAATTATCGAAGATGGTTGATACTTCAGATGTATGGATTCGTGAACGTACAGGTATTACCCAACGTCATATTATTGCTCAAGACCAACAAACTTCTGATTTGGCTGTTGAAGCGGCAAAACAAGCACTTGATGATGCAGGTTTAACCATTGATGATATTGATGCTTTAATTGTTGCAACGACCACACCTGATATGGTCTTTCCATCTACGGCGAGTGTCGTGCAATATAAATTGGGCGGTAAAGATTTCCCTGCTTGGGATATTCAAGCTGTGTGTTCTGGTTTTATTTATGGACTCGCTCAAGCGGATGGCATGATGCGTGGTGGTATGTTTAAACGTGTGTTGATGATTGGTGCAGAATCCATGTCACGCATTGTGGATTGGAAAGATCGGAACACGTGTGTTCTTTTTGGTGATGGCTCGGGTGCTGTGGTGCTTGAAAGTCGAGAAGAAGAAGGTGGTATGATTGGCTCTGTTTTACACTGTGATGGTTCTTATCGCCAATTATTGATGGCAGAACATCAGCATACTCGCCATGAACCGGGAAAACCCATTGATTTCTCGATGGATGCAGCAGGCGTTGCAGCGATTGAGATGAAAGGCAATGAAGTCTTTCGTGTTGCCGTGAACAAATTAGGCGAAGTGGTTGGCGAAGTCTTGGATAAATATGGACTACAAAAATCAGATGTGGACTGGTTGGTACCACACCAAGCCAATATTCGTATTTTGAATGCCACCGCTAAAAAAATGAAAATGGAAACAGGACATATGGTGGTCACGGTTGGCGAACATGCCAACACATCGTCTGCCAGCGTTCCCTTGGCATTGAATCATTTATATCGTCAAGGTTCTATTCAAACAGGACAAATATTGTTGCTCGAAGCTTTTGCTGCTGGCTTTGCTTGGGGTGCAAATCTTATTCGTTGGAGTAAATCATGAATCCATCCTTGGCATTTTTATTTCCGGGGCAGGGTTCGCAATCCAAAGGCATGTTGGCTGACTTCTTAGCCAACGAAACGGTGGTTCAAACAACCTTTGAAGAAGCCTCCGATGTTTTAGCTTATGATATGCAAGCTTTGGTGCTTCAAGATGAACAACAGAAACTGGATCAAACACAATATACACAAGCTGCTTTATTGACCGCATCGATTGCCATGTTTCGAGCATGGAAAGCGCGTGGTGGTCATATGCCAGCTCATATGGCAGGGCATAGTTTAGGCGAATATTCAGCCTTAGTAGCTGCCGATGTGATTGATTTTTCAGACGCAGTTGCGTTGGTATCTTTTCGAGGTCAAGCCATGGTATCTGCCGTTCCTCAAGGTATCGGTAAAATGGCTGCTATTATTGGTTTAGATGATCAAAAATTGGTTGATTTATGTGCAGATGTATCATCCGATGATCAAAAAGTTTGGGCAGCAAACTTTAATTGTCCCGGACAGCTGGTGGTTGCAGGTCATGCTTTAGCTGTAGAAAAATTGATGTTGGCAGCCAAAGAAGCAGGTGCTAAACGCGCTTTACCTTTAGCAGTGAGTGCGCCATCTCATACCCCTTTGATGCAGCCTGCTGCGGATGCCATACAAAAAAAATTATCTCAATTAACATTGCATAGCCCGAGCTGTCATGTTTGGAGCAATGCAAGAGCCTGTTCTTTGAGCGATGTTGCCGATATTCAATCTGCGTTGGTAGAACAATTGGTTTCACCTGTACGTTGGACGGAAAGCATTCAAGCGATGTCACAACTAGGCGTAACATCGGCTGTAGAAATGGGCGCAGGAAAAGTATTATCAGGTTTGGTACGGCGTATTGATAAAACATTATCAGTGGCGCTGGTATCAACACCTGAAATGATGGATAAGGCGGTCAACGCATGAGTGACAACAAACCCGTTGCAATCGTGACTGGAGCGAGTCGAGGTATTGGCTTTGCAGTGGCAGAATCCTTAGCAAAAGCAGGTTATGATTTAGCGATTTGCGCCACACGTGAAGCAACCGTACAAGCTGCCGTTGAAAAATTATTAACATACGGTGGCAAAGTCTTGGGGCATGTGGTGAATGTCACCGATGCCGATGCTGTCAAAATCTTTGTGCAGAGCGTTGTGAAAAACTTAGGCAGATTGGATGTCTTGGTTAACAATGCAGGTATTACCCGTGATGGGCTTGCCATGCGTATGAAAACTGAAGATTGGCAGGCTGTGATAGATACCAATTTATCATCCGTGTTTTATGCTTCACAAGCAGCCTTGAAACCCATGATGAAGGCACGCAGTGGACGTATCATTAACATCTCGTCTGTTGTCGCTTCATCAGGCAATGCAGGTCAATTAAATTATTGTGCATCCAAAGGTGGCATTGATGCGATGACACGTTCTTTGGCACAAGAAGTCGGCTCACGAAACATCACGGTGAATGCCATCGCACCGGGTTTTATTGCCACGGATATGACCGATAAACTAGGCGATGATGTGCATGCAGCATTGCTGCAAAAGATTCCTTTAGGACACTTAGGACAGCCTGAAGATATTGCTGCCACTGCCGTTTTCTTAGCCAGTGAGTCAGCATCCTATATCACAGGACAAGTTTTACATGTCAATGGTGGCATGTATATGTAGGATTTCATCCTGCGGGATGAGTTTTTTTTATCACACAGATGCATTGAAGCTTCTTGACAGGTTTTTAAGCCATGTTTAGAAGCCGCATCTAAATTCGTTAGGGAGGACTGATATGTCTGCAGAAATCGAAAGTAAAATTATTAAAATTGTTGCCGATCAACTCAATGTTGATGAGAGCGAAATCAATTCAGATTCATCATTTGTTGATGACTTGGGTGCAGATTCATTGGATACAGTCGAATTGGTCATGGCTTTTGAAGAAGAATTTGGCGTAGAAATTCCAGATGATGATGCAGAAAAAATTCAAAGCGTTCAAAACGCTATTGATTACGTAGCAGCCAAGGCTGAGTAATTATGACAAATCGCGTCGTTGTTACGGGTATTGGGCTGGTTACACCACTTGGTACAGGTACGGATAAAACTTGGAATAATCTTATTTCAGGAAAATCTGGCATTTCACGAATTAGTCATTTTGATGCCGAAGCAGCAGGCATGGCTTGTACTATTGCAGGTGAAGTTCGTGACTTCGATGTGAATGATTTTGTAAACCGTAAAGATGCTCGAAAAATGGATACATTTATTCATTATGCCGTTGGCGCAGCGCAAATGGCATTGGAGCAATCTGGTTTAGAAATCAATGAAAAAAATGAAGATCGTGTGGGTGTTGTCATTGGTTCTGGTATTGGTGGCATGCCTGCGATTGAGCGCACCATGCGCGCTTATGAAAAAGGTGGGGCTCGTAAAATATCACCGTTCTTTATTCCTATGACCATTATCAATATGGTTTCAGGATGGGTCTCCATGTTAACGGGCGCTAAAGGTCCGAATATTTCACCTGTGAGTGCATGTGCTACAGGCACACATGCGATTGGTGATGCTTATGAAATGATTGTTCGTGGCGATGCTGATGCGATGTTTGCAGGCGGTTCAGAAGCTTGTATTTGTGAATTGGCTGTGGGTGGTTTTTCCGCAGCACGAGCATTATCCACACGCAATGATGATCCAGAAAAAGCATGCCGACCTTGGGATATCGATCGGGATGGTTTTGTTATGGGTGAAGGTTCAGGCGTGTTAATGCTTGAATCGTTAGCTTCTGCTGAAGCACGCGGCGCAAACATTTTGGCTGAAATTGTAGGCTATGGTATGTCCGCAGATGCTTATCACATCACCACGCCAGCTCCAGAAGGTTTAGGTGGTGCGAAGTGCATGGCAAATGCATTAAAACGTGCGCATTTGAATCCTGAAGATGTTGATTATATCAATGCTCATGGAACGTCAACATTGGGTGGGGATGTTTGTGAAACCCAAGGTATTCAATCGGTCTTTGGTGATCATGCATCTAAATTGATGGTCTCATCTACTAAATCCATGACAGGGCATTTACTGGGCGCAACAGGTGGTATTGAAGCTGCATTCTCAGTCTTAGCTATTCAACATGGCATTGTTCCTCCAACCATTAATTTGGACAAGCAAGATCCGAAGTGTCCCTTGGATTATGTGCCACATACGGCACGTGATGTGAATATTAATGTTGCTATTTCCAACTCCTTTGGATTTGGTGGTACCAATGCATCCTTGATTATTCGCAAATTTGGCTAGTTCAACACAAAAAAGTAAGCGTTCACTCTTTACACGAACACTTAAAAGAACACTTCATGCTCATGAAGTGTTCTTTTCTTTTTCTGAACAATGTGCGGCGATATTGGAAGACCCTAAAGGTCGTGGTTATCAATTTATTGTTTCTAAAAAGGGTCGTACCACATGGTTACAAAACCCTCTTGATGCCGAAGTCTTTTTTTCATCGTGGAAATCAAAACTAACTAGGAAGAACATTGATTTTCCTGCCATTCAGCATCTTGTTTATGCGTCGTATGAAGTATCAACATTGCTCGAACGTTTACCTCAAGCTAAAAGCAAATCTTCAACGGGTATGTTATGTTTGCATGAGCCTGATTGGAGTTTATGTTTTCAAGCTGAAAATAAAAAAATACATCTCGCATCCTCAATCAGTGAAGCGCACTTAGATGAGCTTGAAAGCATGCTTGATAAAACATCATTGGCATTCAATGCTTTAGCTTCTCCCCCTCTTCCTGCCACTATTTCGATACAAGAAAATGGTAAAAATGATTACACTAAAGCTGTCGAACGTGTGAAAGAATACATCGCATCAGGTGATGTCTTTCAAGTCAATATTGCACGTTTTTGGCAAAGTTGCTTTCCCAAAAGCTCATTGCTTGATTTATATGCGCGATTAAGAAAGGTCAATTCAGCACCCTTTTCTTGTTTTTTTCAGCTCGATGATTTTACACTCATTTCTTCATCACCTGAGCGTTTATTCTCTTTATCCAAAGAAGGTATGGCTGAAACACGTCCTATTGCTGGCACGCGTAAGCGTAGTCATGGCGAGGCCGATCAAGCCTTGCATGATGAATTATTATTATCGGATAAAGAACGAGCTGAACATATCATGCTGGTCGATTTAGAACGAAATGATTTAGGGCGAGTCTGTGAAGCGGGAAGTATCGAAGTCAATGAGTTGATGGGCGTTGAAAAATACCCAACCGTTCAACATATTGTTTCCAATGTTCGGGGGCAGCTTGATAAGCAATATGATGTCATTGATTTATTTCAAGCCATGTTTCCCGGAGGCACCATTACAGGCTGCCCCAAAGTCCGTTGCATGGAAATTATTCATAAAATAGAACATCAAGCACGCGGTCCTTATACAGGAAGTTTAGGCTATATTGCTTGGGATGGTAGCGCAGATTTTAATATTATTATTCGTAGTTTTTGGCACGAGAACAATCATTTACAGTGGGCAGCAGGTGCAGGTATTGTGGCTGATTCGAATGCCCAATTAGAAAAGATTGAAACTGAACATAAAGCAGCAGGGCTTCTGAAAGCTTTATTTCGCTAAATCCTCCGTAACTTATTGAGCTGAATCGATAAAAAAGGCGAGTCCTAAGACTCGCCTTTTTTACATTTATCTTTTAATCACATCATCACTACCGTGAAGGAATACAAAGCTCATCTTTTGGCGGTGTTGGTGTTAAATGCCAAATGTCTCGATTATAATCTTCCATCGTACGATCCGTAGAAAACTTACCACTTCGTGCTGTATTCAAAATACTCATGCGCTGCCAACGTTCTTTATCTTGATAGGCTTCAGAAGCTTCTTGTTGTGCATCAATATATGAGCGGAAATCCGCAGCAACAAACCAAGGATCATCATTGCTACGAATGGAGCCTGTAATACATCCAAACAACCCCGGTTCAAACTGACTGAAATGCCCACATTCAATTAAATCCATGACGTTTTTGAAATCTTCATCCGCCGCAATAATATCATTGGGACAATAAGTTGGACGAGTAGCTTCCACCTCTTCTGTGGTTAAACCAAACAAAAAGAAGTTTTCATCACCGACTTCTTCACGAATTTCAATGTTCGCACCATCCAATGTACCAATGGTCATCGCACCGTTCATCATGAACTTCATATTGCCCGTTCCAGATGCTTCTTTACCTGCGGTTGAAATCTGTTCCGACAAATCAGCCGCTGGTGCAATGATTTCCATCGCCGATACACGATAATTCGGGAAGAAAACAACTTTTAACTTATCCCCAACATCTGGGTCATTGTTAATCACATCGGCAACATTGCTAATCAATTTGATGATTTGCTTCGCCATATAATAACCCGGTGCAGCTTTACCACCAATCAACACACAACGGTTCGTCCAGTTGGCTGTATCGCCACGTTTGATACGGTTATACAAATGAATGACATGTAAAATATTCAATTGTTGACGTTTGTATTCATGAATCCGTTTCACTTGAATATCAAACAAGGAATCAGGGTTAAAGGTAACACCACAAACTTCTTTCACACTTTCAGCTAAACGTTCTTTGTTTTGACGTTTACACGCTGACCATTCTTGACGAAATGATGCATCATCCACCAATAATTCAAGCTGTTTCAGCTCACTTAATTGAGTAATCCATTGATCACCAATTTCACGTGTAATCAAGGCACTTAATGATTTATTGCACCATGCCATCCAGCGACGTTGCGTCACACCATTGGTTTTGTTGTTAAACTTATCAGGCCACAATTCATAAAAATCTTTAAACAAGCCTTCAACCAATAAGTCAGAATGCAATTGTGCGACACCATTGATTGAAAACGCGCCAACAATCGCCAAATATGCCATGCGTACTTGTTGCACATCACCTTCTTCAATAATGGACATACGGCGTTGACGTTCAACATCACCGGGAAATTTTTGCGCAAGATGAGCCAAGAAGCTTGCATTTATTTAATAAATAATATCCAAGATACGCGTCAACAAATGCCTAAACAAAGAAACAGACCAACGTTCCAAAGCTTCTGGCAACAAAGTGTGATTCGTGTAAGCCATTGTTTTGCTCACAATCGCCCAAGCTTCATCCCAAGGCAAACGATACTCATCCATCAAAATTCGCATCAATTCCGCTATAGATACAGTGGGATGCGTGTCATTCAGCTGAAAGACATTTTTATTGGCAAAATCACTAAAGTCTTCACCATGAACAATAACCCACTGACGCAAAACATCTTTGATACTCGCGGAGGCTAAAAAGTATTGTTGGCGCAAACGTAATTCTTTACCATTTTCACTGGAATCATTGGGGTATAAAACCATCGAAATATGTTCCGCTTCATTTTTAGAAGCGACAGAACCTGCATAATCACCCGCATTAAATTCGCCCAAATCAAATTCATCAGTCGCGGCTGATTTCCATAGGCGCAACGTATTCACCGTGCCATTTTTAAAACCGGGAATAGGGGTATCAAAAGGAATGGCTAACACATCATTGCAATCAACCCAACGCACACGAAGGTCACCTTGATCATCATAATAATATTCGGAACGACCCCCAAAATGAATGCGCTGGATATATTCAGAACGTTCAATTTCCCAAACATTACCATCACGCAACCAATGATCTGGCTCTTCCATTTGATGACCGTTTTCAATCAATTGACGAAACATGCCATATTCATAACGAATGCCATAACCTGTCACAGGTAATTGTAAGGTAGCACAACTATCCACAAAACAAGCTGCCAAACGACCTAAACCGCCATTACCTAAACCTGCATCGCGTTCTTCTTCAATCATTTCTTCAAAATCAAGCCCTAAATCGTGCAAAGCGTCAACAACTTCATCATCCAAACCCAAGTTTAAGACAGCATTGCCCAAGGCACGCCCCATCAAAAATTCCAATGATAAGTAATAGGCGCGTTTACCATCAGTTTCTTCATAAGCATCTTTGGTATTTTTCCAACATTCCATCAAACGATCACGAATAGCGAAAGATAGAGCCTGATATTTATAATTTTTAACATGACTCGCAGTATGTTGACCCAGTGTACGAAGATAATGACGCTGAATACCCTGCACTAAATCAGCACTCGTTTTCCCCACACATGGAACATCTGTAATTCTACGCATTTTTGCTTCTTGCTCAGTCATAATGACAACACCTTGAGGTATAAATTTCACATATCAATCAACGTCTCAAAACAAAAGAACCCTGCCGTAGTCGAAACTACATTAGCAAGGTTCTTTTCAATCAATCTTCAAAGATGTTACGCACTTTGATGAAAAAGGTGCGTCTCCTATGCTTAGATTCTAAA
>JAUZQM010000115.1 GCA_030950985.1 Mariprofundaceae bacterium
AAAGTCGGCAGAAGTATGCACGATGTGAAGGTGTGGTTTCTGGCACGCAAGCAAGTCCAAGAAACATTAAAATTATGTAGGGAAAATGCCGAACGTATTTTTATTCATGAACTGATTAATAAGATTTCAATGAAATTCATGTTTAATACGAGCTGAAATAGCACTATTTTGGCGAAGGTATTGTATACAATATAGCATTAACTGCTACCTTTTCTATGAAAATGAAACTTAATAAATTTGGAGAACACTACAGTGAGGATATCATTTTTTACACTTGCATCCTTGCAAGTGATTGGAATAGCTCTATTTTCAGCTCATGTAAAAGCCGCTGCCAGTACCAAACTAGAAAGCCTTTATTCTACATCATTTCTCAAGATTAGTGAAGTATATAATGATAATATTATCAACCAAGAAAAACGTAAAACGAGTAGTTGGATAAGCATTATAGATCCAAGTTTTTCAATTAAGGGTGAGAAGGGAATTAGCCAAGTTAAAGCAACTTATCGATTGTCTAAGGGTATCTATCAGAGTAGTAGTAATGATAATTATTTGGATCATTTCACTGGTGTTTCGGTAGGTTTTGATCTATCTACTCGCTTGCAGACGCGCTTTTCCTTCAATTACAATAAAAAACATGACCCACGTGGCTCTATCTTTACTGGCAAGACAATATCAATTAAAACGCCTGATCAATACCATGAAACTATTGTTGATGGAAATATTGGGTATGGTGTTAATGCACATATTGATGTGAAGGGTGAATATTCGAATAAATATTATGATAATAATCGGCTAATCACTAGCGCGCGTGATTTTGATGCAACAGCTGGAAGCACTGCATTTTCCTACCCTGTGGGTTCGAAGACCAAGGCCGTCCTTGAAGTGCGTTACAAACGATTTAATTATAAAACTGCAAATTTAGATAGTAATGAGCAACGTTATTTTGTAGGTGCGGATTGGGAAGCAACGGCTAAAACCAGCGGTACGCTCCGTCTTGGTTATCTGAAAAAGTCATTTACTAATGCGGCTTTAACAAATACTTCACAGTTTTCTTGGGAACTAAATATGGATTGGCAACCAACGACTTATTCAAGACTTACGCTTGCGACTAATTCCAAACCTCATGAAAGTGATGGTAGAGGTAGCTTTACAAAAACGACTGGTAGCACATTGACATGGAATTATGCTTGGAGCTCACATTTGAATCATGCAGTTTATGTTGGTTATAGTAATAATCAATATCAGGATGTGACTATGCCAATTACTTATACGTTTATGGTAGTGGGGGCTTCTGTGAATTATCAGTTACAGCGCTGGTTGGGTATCCAAACTGCTTATGATTACAGAAATCGAAATTCTAATCAGGTCAACTCTAGCTATACAGGCAATATTTGGACATTAAGTTTCGTTGCTGCCCTGTAAAATAAGTCTTGTGCTATTGTTAGCTATTTGTGGCTTGTAACAATGAAATATCATGGTAACGGATGTGTTTAATGAATAAATTTATGATCAAGGTACTTACTGCATTGGCTTGTTTTTTTGCCAGCGTGATGCTGGCAGGAGTTGCCAATGCAGAAGTGGGTAATTATCGCCTTAATGCTGGCGATAAAATCAATATTCATGTGTTTGGTGAATCTGATATGAATGTGACGGTTCGGTTGGGACAATCGGGTAATATTCATTATCCATTTCTTGGTCATATTCATGTTTCTGGCATGACAATGACAGGATTAGAGAAAAAAATAACACATGATTTGAAACAAGGTTTTTTGAATGCCCCACAAGTGCGCGTTTCTATGGAAGAATTTCGTCCATTTTATGTGAATGGTGAAGTAGCTAACTCAGGTGCTTATCCTTATCAACCTGGTTTAAATATTCGTAAGGCAATTGCGCTGTCCGGTGGTTTTAGTACGGATGCTGATGAGGATAAAGTCTTTCTCATTCATGCGGGTGATCATGACAAAAAAGAAATAAAGGTTGATCTGAATGCTGTGGTGAATCCTGGTGATATTATCACAGTGAAGCAAAGCTACTTTTTTGTGAATGGTGAAGTGAAATTGCCGGGTAAATATCCTTATAAGGCAGGTATGACCTATCGTATGGCAATTGCCATTGCTGGGGGGCTGAAAGAACGGGGTGATGCGGATAAAATATATGTCATCCATGAAGGTAAAGATGCAAAATCTAATCATGTAAGCAGTATTGATGCGGCTGTTAAGCATGGCGATGTGATTATTATTAAGCAGAGCTTCTTTTAAAAAACAATAATCGTGGCTTTTCGCATGTTTTGATAAAGGTTCGTTTAAGTTTTTTCTAAGTATGGATCTTTTGATTCTATTAATACGCTTCGTCTGATGTGAGTAGGATATTTCTTTTGTTTGGACGTTTGAATAGTGGAGTGGGTATGCATGGTGGTAGTATAGAAGAAGGAATTGATTTAACTCAATATTGGATGGTCGTAAAGCGCCGTAAATGGAGTATTATTATTTTGGCGCTATTGGTAGCATTATTAGCGACACTAGTAACCTACTCCATGACGCCTTTTTATAAAGCGACATCCACATTGCTAGTTGAAGCACACCAAACAAAAATGTTATCTATTGAGGATCTCTATAAAATACATGGGGACGATAAAATTTATTATCTTACGCAGTTAGAGATCTTGAAATCACGTAAGCTAGCAGTGCAAGTCATTCATCAATTAGACTTGGATAAAAACTCGGAAATTTTACGGAAGTCGGGAGGAATTCATCTGCTGACACCATTAAAAAATTGGCTGGGTCTATCTGATACTAAAGTGGTTCACCAAAATCTAAAACATCCAATTGATCACACGTTTAATCTCATAGTGTTGAACTTTCAATCCAAATTATCTGTTGCTTTAATAAAAAATACGCAGTTGATCACCTTGACATTTGAAGCCGCCAATCCTCAATTAGCGGCTGATATTGCGAATGCTATGGCAAATATTTATATCGATGATCAGTTAGCATCACGTGTCGATATGATGAAAAAAGCTTCATTATGGATGGAGAAAAGATTAAAAATTTTGAAGTTAAATTTGGATATTTCTGAACATAATTTACAAGATTATATGGAGAAAAATAACTTGGTCGATGTGAAGGGGGTGAGCAGTTTGACAGCTCAAACACTCGATGAATTGACAAGTCGACTTGGCTCAGCTCGATCTAAATATTCTGAGTTAAGTAAACGCTATGGTGCCAAACACCCACTGATCATTGCTGCTTATTCTCAAGTGATGGGTATTAAGTTACAAATTATACATTACAAACATAAAATTCAATTAATTAGTCGCAAAGAAGTTAAACTGCGTGAATTACAACGCCAAGTACATAGTAATCGTAGCCTTTACGATAGCTTTTTAAAACGTTTAAAAGAAGCGAATCAAGCAGTCGACTTAGAACCTTCCAATGCACGTATTTTGGATCCAGCTATTGCACCTTTAGCCCCATTCAAACCAAAGAAGAAGTTGATAATTTTGCTAGCTTTTTTTGCCAGTTTGCTGTTTGGAGTCATGCTTGCCTTCTTAATTGAGGCTCTTGATAAAACGTTTAAGAGTTCTCTCAATATAGAAGAAAAATTAGGGCTTCCGATTTTAGGACTATTGCCATTGATTAAAGCAAATAGAAAAAATCGTAAGGCTCAAGTGGTGGCGATGCTTGATGACCAAGAAAATATTTATGCAGAAGCGATGAGGACGATTCGTACAGGCTTGATACTTTCCGGTTTGGATAACCCACATAAAGTAATACTGATAGCTTCTTCAATTCCAGGCGAGGGAAAAACCTCCGTATCAAGCAATTTAGCAATCGCTATGGGAAGGATGGAGAAGGTCTTGCTAATTGAGGGCGATTTACGTCGTCCATCGCTGTCTAAGTCATTTGGAATTCTAAATAACCAGCTTGGTTTGACCAATATTATGGCAGGCACATCTGAAATTACAGAGTCTGTACATCACTTGGAGGAGGGAGGCATTGATATCCTTCCATCTGGTCAGTTATCACTGAATCCATTGGAACTACTTTCATCTAAACGCTTTGAGTTGCTGCTTGAAAAATTTGAAAAAGATTATGATCGTATCATTATTGATTCTCCACCCTTGCAGACTGTGAGTGATGCACTGGTTCTTTCTAAATATGCGAAGGCTGTTGTTTATGTGATCGAAGCCAATAGGACACACGAGAATATTGTGAAAAATGATATTAAGCGCCTAATAGAACATAATGCTCCTATTGTAGGTGTTATTTTAAACAAATTTGATATAAAACAGTCTAGTACATATGAACATGGCGCTTATTACGATCAGTATGGCTATAGTAGTAGTGATACATAAATTAGTCTGCATGATTGACAAATACTATGGCGCTTTTGTTTGTTCTTTTACTTGTAACGAATCTTCCAAGAATCGCCTGAACCATGATTGATATTTATTGCCATATTCTTCTTGGGCACATTGATATAGGTTGCCTTTTGTAACTAACTTCTGGCTTCGGATGGACACTAAATGCTTCTAAAAATCAAGTGGGTAAGTAAAATCAATTAACTTTGGAAAAGTCAAAGTGACCAGAAATTAGATAGATGATAATTTTGAAATGTTCACATTTGTATCCGCGTTATTTACGTTTTGAAGCATCTAATACTAAATTTAAGCCTTCGAGTATTCCATTGTTTATCTTGCCTTTTTGCCAATCAATAATGCCATGAAGCATTGCTTCTACTTTGATCATTTCCGGCAATTTATTGTCCCGCCTTGGGAGGATTGCCCCCAGCGTCAGCTGGCAGCTTTTAGCATTTTCTTTTACGATTGAGAGTTACGGCAGAGGAATATAGGCATGTAACGCACTCATTGTTCCTATGACACGTTCATATTGTGTAGTGCACAAAGTACCGCAAGAGTGTGCTTCATAGTGATTTGTCAGCATGATGGAGATCTTTTTCTCGGCAAATATATTGTCAGGAGTGGCGTCGAAAGATCATATGCATCTATTGGTATCGATGCCTCCATAAGTTTTGGTGAGCAAACTGATTCAAAAGGTGATGAGAAAAACATCGTACAAATTCCAACATGAGTTGATAGTGATCGTTTTTACACAAAAGGTGCCTAAAAAAAGAAGCAAGGATGAATATCAAAGATAATTTCCTTGAACTGAGCAATTTTTATGTACCTTTTTCAGCTAAGCTCATGCTAGAAAATATATAGTGATCAATGTATAATCGCGGCGTCTATATTAATTAATATTTTTAACAGTAAAAGGAAGTAATATGAATTTTGAATCAGAAATGCTTGAGGATGATAAGAAAAAATTATGTGTAACATTGGTGCAAGAGCTTGTAAGAGAGTCCGCAGCTATTGATACCGCTGTATTGGCAAGTCCTGATGGTTTGATGTTAGCAGGTGCTGGGACGGATGATGAATTGGATGTCATCGCAGCCATGAGTGCCTCATTAATTTCACTGGCTGATGCTTTATCGTCACGTTCAGAGGATGGGCATTGTGATAAAGTGATGAGTGAATCACCTGATGGAACATTAGTCGTCTTGCATGCAGGTGGTTTAATTTTAACGGTACTTGGGCAATCCCAAGCCAATATGGGTTTGGTTTTATCAGTCAGTCGTAGTACTGCTGAAAAAATTGCACAAGCCATTGTAGCATAACAATGTCAAAAGAATCAGATAAAACACAAAAGAAATCATCATTTAAACATTTGGGTGTGTTGCGTAAAGCCTTATCTAAAGCACACACAGGTGAAATTATTTATAAAACAGCAGGTGCAGAAGATGGTCAAATCAATGTAACCACTGGTGATTTAATCAATGATGACGAAACCCTGCATGCATTGGAAAAATTATTGACGGAATCCATTGCCAATTGTGAATTAATCACTGAACGTATTGATGAAGAGTTAGAAAAGAGCACACCACCTATGGTTTTAATACGTGCGATGAATGATATTCACTGGGACGCGGAAAAGCTGGCTGAATTAAAAAAAACATTTGCTAAATTACCACCCATTGATGTCACAATGATGCCGCTACACCGTTATGGTTACAGTGATGGACTCACATACTTGATGTTGTACCAAGAATCATTGAAGGATGAACATTTTACCACTGTAAAGTTTTTCAATGAATGCCCCGCATACATTACGCTAGAACAACAAATTAAAGTGTTAGTACTGGGCTATTGTTTGGGTCTGATTAACCCTCAATCATCAGCAAAAGCCAAGCCCAAATCGAAAGATGCTGCCTTAAGCCGTCGCATGAGCATGGCGAGTCGTATTTTAAATAAAATTAGAGGAATGTAGCTATGGCACAAAAAGATATTGCAAAAATTCTTGTGACAGGACCCTTTGCGGCTGGTAAAACCACCTTAATTCGTTTTGTTTCCTCCGAGCAATTATTAAGCAAAGATGTAAAAGCTACCGATGCATTGTCAAGATTTAAGGCGATGACGACAGTAGGTCTGGATTTTGGCATCTTGCATGTCGATGACAATTTAGACGTACATTTGTTTGGCACACCGGGGCAATCTCGCTTTAACTTCATGTGGAAAGTTCTTTCACGCGGTGCATTGGGTACGATTTTCTTGATAGATTCAAGTAGTCAACGTGCGATTGATGAAGGTAAAAAAATGTACAAATACTATCGGGGGAAATCGGATGATCCGATTGTGATTGGTGCAACGCATCGTGATAAAGAAGATGCGCGTGATTTGGATGCTCTAGCTGATGAATTGGGTGCTCAAGATGCCAATATGATTCCTTGTGACCCACGCAATAAAGAAGACTCTAAAATGTTGGTGTTAGCACTATTGGAAGAGGTCATGAGAGATGAAGCGGATGATGAACTAGAAGAAGAAGCATTGGATGATTTTGAATTGATGTAAAAAATAATCGCTTTAGTATGCGGCGAAATTTAAGAAACGAGGTGTTTCATGGCTTTTGTTGTTACCCAACTTTGTAAAGATTGTGTCGATACGGCATGTGTTGCGGTGTGTCCTGTAGATTGTTTTTATCAGCCTAAGGATGTAACTGAAGAAACACCCAATATGTTATTGATTTCTCCAGATGAGTGCATTGATTGTGCTGTTTGTGAGCCTGAATGCCCTTGGGAAGCGATTTATCCTGAAGAAGATGTGCCTGAAGTCTTTGAATCTGATATTGCATTGAATGAATTATGCGATACTGAACGCGATAAGTTTGACTTGGCAGAAGTTGAAGAAGATACCCCACCAAGTGCCGAACAAGTTGCTTCTAACAAGGCTAAATACGGTCTTTAACATTCGAGCAATGTTTCTGAAAGGCAGGGTTTTTACCCTGCCTTTTTTATTTTAATATGATAACGATTCAGATGACCCTTTATTTCCCATGATAAAAAAACAAACCATGACTTCAAAACCTTATATCACAGGCATGAGCCACCGTGCTTTGGTCGACTTATGCCTTACTGCTGGTGTCAAACCCATCCATGCTGACACACTTAATGCTTATATTTTTCGCCGTGGCATTACCGATTGGCATACCATGCCTGAATTACCGCAAGCTTTGCGAAATTACTTGGATGTTTCGGTCGCTGTTTTAACACCTAATTTGATTGCCAATCAACAAGCGGAAGATGGTACGCGAAAAATATTATTGCGCATGCCTGATGGTAAAGATGTTGAAAGTGTCTTAATTCCTGCCGCTGGTCGTTTAACACAGTGCGTATCTACCCAAGTTGGCTGCGCCATTGGGTGTGAATTTTGCTTGACTGCCACCGCAGGTTTAACACGCCATTTAAGCACGGCAGAAATCATGTCCCAAGTGTTTACAGCACGTCACATTATGGGTGAACCTGTTCGCAATGTGGTCTTGATGGGCATGGGTGAACCCCTGCATAATTATGATGCCGTGGCTGATTTTGTCCGTTTGATTACGGATCCACAAGGCATGGCACTGTCTCCTCGCCGTGTAACCTTATCTACCGCTGGACTTGTGCCTGCCATCTATCGTTTGATTGACGATGCTTTGCCCTGTTCTTTAGCGGTCTCACTGAATGCTACCACCGATGCTGTTCGCAGCAGCATCATGCCAATCAATAAAAAATATCCTTTGGCCGATTTATTGGAAGCCATGCATTGTTATGTGCAACAGCATGGACGCAAACGCATCTTGATTGAATATGTGTTATTGGGTGGTGTGAATGACAATTTGGATGATGCCAAACGTTTGGTAAAGTTGCTTGATGGCTTAGCTACTACCATCAACTTACTGCCCTTTAATGCCTTTGAAGGAAGCAAATTTCAACGCCCTGAACGCTCCCATGTTGAAGCGTTTCGAGCTGAATTATCCAAGGCTGGCTTTGTAGCAGTCGTGAGGGAATCACGGGGGCGTGATATTTCAGCTGCCTGTGGACAACTCAAAACAGAAGTGGCGGCACGCCGTCGTCACGCAGTCAAAGCATGAAAAAAATAAATCCATCCAACTGTCAACGTATCGCCATCATGCCACCGAATTGGTTGGGTGATGTAGCGATGGCACAACCTGCTCTTTATGCCTGCGCTCAAGCCAATCCTGATGCAGAGATTCATATGTATGGTCGCCCGTGGCTGAAGGATTTATTGCCATTTTTGAATTTAGGCGAACACACCAGTTATCATGAGGTGTTTGATGAACCGGCCGATATGGTCATGGTATTCCCCAATAGTTTTCGTTCGGCATGGCAAGCTTTTCGTTCTCGAACACCGATTCGCGTGGGCTTTCAAAAAGAAGCGCGCGGTTTTTTGTTAAGTCATGCGTACAAACCGCGTGTTGATGTGATGACCCAACATCATCGTGGTTATTTTTTGGATTTAGTGGAACAAGCAGGCATACCTGTCATTCAACGTGAGGTTGAACTGATTGCTCATGAAGAAGATATTCAAGCAGGCATCAACGTGATGCAACAGCATGATTTAGATGCGGAACGTGTTATTTGTATTGCACCGGGGGCTCATTTTGGTGGTGCAAAACGCTACCCCAGTGAATCGTATGCGGCTGTTATTCAATGGTTGGCACAACAAGGTTGGCAACCTTTGATGTTAGGCACAGCCAATGAACGTGGTGTAGCCGCTGATTGTTTGAAATTATTACCGTCTGACATCAAGCATTGGAATGCCGCTGGTGAAACATCCATGTCTGAAGCTTTGCAACTGGTATCGGCATGTCGTTTGATGCTGTGTAATGATTCTGGCTTGATGCACATTGCCGCTGGTATGGGGAAACCCACGGTGGGTATTTTCGGCGCAACCTTACCTGACCGCACTGCGCCTTCAGGAAAATATGTGAACGTATTATATGAGCCTGCGGTATGCAGCCCATGTTTGCAACGTGAATGCACCACTTTAGGTCAACCTTGCATGGGCAATATCTTGCCTGAAATGGTGTTAAAGAGCTGTTTGGAGCTATTGAATCCATGAAGGTTCTAGCCATCAAATTATCGGCATTTGGTGATTTAATTCATTGCTTACCCGCTCTTGATGACCTCTTGGCAAGGGATGACGTGGAAGAAGTTCACTGGCTTGTCGATGAACGTTTTGCGTTTGTGACGGATGTTTTTCCTGAATCCGTCATCATTCATCGCGTGGCATTGAAAGGTCAACACCCGATCCATGCAGCTTGGCAGATGATTCAAGAACTGAGACATGAATGTTTTGATGTGGTGATTGATTTGCAAAGTCTCATCAAATCATCGTTATTGGCTGCGGCAACAGGCGCTAAAGTGTATGGCTATGATGCGCGTGAAGTGCGTGAAAAACCTGCAACATGGTTACAAAAAAGCACTTTTTTTCATGCTGATGAACGTCATGTTGTGCAAAAATATCGGCATGTTGCCGCTGCGCTTTGGCAATCATCAAACCATGCTGATAAACCATTGGCATACCACGCACCTTTCATTCACCGTGCTTTAAAACAGATTCCTTTTCCAACATTGCCTGATCAACCTTGGGTCGTGTTAAGCCTTGGCGGTTCTTGGAAAACCAAAGAACTTCCCAATGCAACATGGCAAGCTGTGGCGCAGGGCATTGCCGAAAAAGGCTGGCATGCTGTGATGTGTTGGGGCAATGATGCAGAACATGACAAAGCCAAAGCGATTGCTAAAGATGTGCCGCTAACCGTGCTTAAAGAACGCTTGGATATGACATCTTTGTGTAGTTTATTAAGGCAATCCAAAGCTTTGATTGCAACGGATACAGGCGTTTTACATCTTGCCGCCGCCTTGGATGTTCCGACCATTAGCTTTTGGGGACCTTCTGCATCTTGGCGTTCAGGACCTTTGGGAAAGAAACATCAAATTATCGAATCTTCTCCTCCATGTGGCCCTTGTTTTAAACGCCAATGTGCAAAATTTATCTGTATGGATATGATTTGCGCCGATGATATTTTATGCTGTCTGAAACATATAGACTGAGGGGAAAACGTGGATAAAAAGAAAGGTATCGCGTGGGGATGTACGCCTCATTTAAATTGGGAACTGGATAGTATTAAAAATACTCGCACATTTCGAGCAGGTAAATGGTTATCGGATAAGGCAAAAACACGAGCATATCCCGCACGTTTATTGCGTTATTGGTTCATGTATCATTTTTTACGTTTGGAAGCAAAACATCAGGAAAAAGCTTTGGATGTATGTGAAATTGGCATTGATAAAGGTCAAATGCGTGATTTTGTTTCTTCCGCAACCAAGCTTAATCCAACAGAAGCACCCAATATCGCTACATGGCGTGGTGTAGATATGTTCTTACAGCGTGAATATCTTGAACCATTGGATTATACTGATTTATTAGAAGCACGCCTTGAGAACACCGATGAATATTTATCACCTGCGCCCGATGTCATTGTATTACTGCATATTTTAGAACATTTGATGAATCCTGAAGATGCAGTCGTCACTTTATCCAAACAAATGAAATCGGGTAGTATCATTATCGGTGGTTTACCGAGTTTACCCCATATCTTTGAAGCCTCGCGTGAGAAAAAAATTCGTGCCAACCCCAATGATAATGGGCATGTCAGTGCCTTTTCACCCAAACGTATGCAGGAATTGGCAAAACAAAGCGGCTTGGAACTTGAGTTTTTAACGGGCGCATTTTTTATTCGTGCCAGCGGTAGTTGCTTGGAAGATCAGCCTTGGTGGATTCGTTTTGGTTTCCGTTTTAGCCGCATCTTTCCTTCGTGGCCTGGTGAAACGTATTGGGTATTGCGTAAACCATGAGTGCTTCCATTCTTGTCATGGGTGATATTATTGTTGATGAATTTGTGATGGGTGATGTTTCACGCATTTCACCTGAAGCCCCTGTACCTGTAGTGCTTGTATCATCCATCAATCGAGAACTGGGTGGTTCTGCCAATGTGATTCGTAACTTGCATGCCATTGAGCAAACGTCTGCGATGTTTGGAGTGGTCGGTGATGATGAAGCAGGGCAATGGGTGCATCAACGATTAGCAGCCTTGGGAGCCAATCATCACGGTGTGTTGACTAAAAAAAATGGACGACCAACAGCCGTTAAAACCCGTGTAATTGCGCGTCATCAACAAGTCGTGCGTTTTGATCGAGAATGGCTAAGTCCATTGGATAAAAATATACAGCAAGATTTGTTGGCACATTTAAAAGTCAAACTGGCGAATGCGCAGGCAGTGATTTTATCAGATTATGATAAAGGCGTGCTAACAGCTGAATTTTTAAGCGATTTAATTCCTTTATTGCAGGGCAAAATTATTGCTATTGACCCGAAACCCATCCATACCCAAGCTTATAAAGGTGCTACATTTATTACACCTAACTTAGCTGAAGCTGCAGCGATGTCAGGCATGGATGTCATCAATGACGATGCCCATGTGGAAAAAATAGCCCGTCAATTGCATGCTGATTTAAACTTGAAATACGCTTTGATTACCCGATCGGAACAGGGCATGACCTTATTTGATGGTGAACAATGCCATCATATTCCAACTGCTGCGCGTGATGTTTTTGATGTTACAGGTGCAGG
>JAUZQM010000116.1 GCA_030950985.1 Mariprofundaceae bacterium
CGATTGCTATTTTGCCATCTTCTCCTGATAGCAATGGTGAAGACAAAATGCGCCATCTACGATTAGGAAGGTGACCTGTTTTTATATGGTGGGCATGGTATGATGTTCCCTGCCGCTATTATTATCTGGAATGCACAATAAGATGATACTTGAAAAGCGACATCTGATTACAACCGCTAATGAATGTTCCTGGAAATTCGACCGCCCTGTTCTGTTTTTGGGGGAGTGGTGTCGTCTTTATGATCGTAAACAAGTCTGGGAGGGGATGGATGGAATAGTGGCTGAGCCGTATGGTCTTGAGGACGGACAGAAAGAACACGATATCGCATACATCCAATCGCTATCCATGCAGTTGCTGGTGGAGTTGACAGATGCTCTTAATGCCGTTCACTCTACCAGTCATGGTACGCGCTATTGGGAGATAGTGCTTGGTCATTGGCTGCAACGCTATGTGGCGGTTATTTTTAACCGATACTTCACATTGGATCAGGCACTAAATAATTATGATGTGCCTGGCTCTACGGTTTTTGATTCAAAGGCGTATAGCCTTGCAACCGCTGATTCCATGGGGTTTATATGGGCCTGTAATGATGATGTATGGAATCATGTTCTTTATTCTAAAATATTGAATTATTGGGGGAACATTGAGGTGGAGTTTGATGATGAATGTATTAGAGGTCTGCATGGGTTTGTCTTAGCAGAAAAGTCCTGCTTTGCGCCGAGAGCAGGTGGCAGACAGCTCATCCTGAATGCGATTCATAAAATCACGCAAATATTCAGCAGAGAACAGGATGCTTTTATCGTTAATAGCTTTCTGCCTATGAGGGAGGAGATTAAGTTACAGTTGAGCTTTTTGCAGTGTCCACAATTATGGCGAAGTCCGAAATTGCAAGTGGTGTCACCTGATATGGGGAAGCGCCGGAGCTTTGGCATTGATACAAAGAGTCATCAGGGTTTTGAGCGGTTTGTTCGCCTTTTGCTGTGTGAAGTCATTCCAACTTGTTATCTGGAAGGCTATAGTCAAATGGTTCAACAGATGGAGCAGCTTTCTTGGCCATCCAAACCAAAGTTTATTTTTACTTCGAATATTTTTGATACAGATGAACTTTTTAAATCTTGGGTTGGCTCTAGGGTTGAGGAAGGTATCCCATATTTTGTAGGTCAGCATGGAAACAATTATGGAACGCATTTATATTTTGGAAATAAGTTGTGGCCAGAATTTACTACCTCCGATAATTTTTTCACATGGGGGTGGACAAATGGGATTTCAAAAAACATCCCAGCATTTGTTTACAAGGTAGTAGGACAAAAATATCAGAGCAAGGAATCAGAAGGTGGCCTACTTCTGATTGAACTGCATCCCCCCTATCGGATTGTTCCGGAGGACAGCGATTTTGAATTTGGCATCTACCAGGAAGAACAATTCCGTTTTGTTGAAGCATTACCGGATGACATTACGCAAAAGTTGACCGTGCGCCTCCACAGTGGCTATAGGGAATTTCGGTGGTTTGATGAGCAGCGGTGGAAGGATCGTAGCCCGTTTACAATAATTGAGACAGGCTTAGTGCCCATTCAGCAGTTGATTGCTAAAAGTCGTTTGGTGATTTATTCATATGATTCAACAGGAGTCATTGAATCTCTTGCCTTAAATGTACCCATGATGTGCTTTTGGCATGGAGGGCTGGATCACCTCTTGCCCAGTGCAAAACCTTATTATGAATTGCTTAGGAGTGCTAATATTCTTGCCGACACACCTGAGCAGGCGGCAGAATTCGTTGCATTGCATTGGGATAACATCAACGAGTGGTGGGAAAGCCCGAAGGTGCAAGGTGCGCGCAAGACATTCTGCGACCAGTACGCGAGAGTCGAAAAGAAACCAATTCGGACGCTGAGGAAACTGTTGATTAATTATGCAAACCAAGGGAATCGTATATGAACCAGCCAGTGAAAGCGCTTGATCTTGGGTGCGGTAACAAGAAACGCGAAGGCGCAGTTGGTTTGGATTTTAACGATCGTACAGCCGCTGATGTGATTCATGATTTAAACAGCTTTCCTTATCCGTTTGAGGCTTCTGCATTTGAAGAGATTTATCTGGATAATGTACTGGAACATCTGGACGATGTGCTTAAGGTAATGGAAGAGGTGTATCGGATATCCTCCAATGACGCACAGGTGAAAGTGATTGTCCCATATTTTCGCTCTCGCTGGGCCTGCATTGATCCAACTCATCAGCATTTCTTTACGGTGGATTCATTCGCTTATTTTGATCCTGATAACGAGATTTGCAGGCGTTATGACTATAGTCTGGCAAGATTCACAGTTGAGCAAGTGGTGTTCAACGAAACAATTCCCGGGGGGCTGATAAAGCGCCTGATGAACATGGTGGCGAATCGATGGCCCAGAGGATATGAGACCTACCTTAGCCATTTGTATCCCCTTGACGATATTACCTTCTATTTGCGCGCCATCAAATAAAATTATCGGCGATGACGATTGTGAAGAAATTATTCCGGGGAATATCCCGATCCATCCTTCTTAACCCTGTTTGGATTACGGAGCACTATCTGTATTTGGCCTTGAGAAGGGGGGTTTTTAACCTTGGTTGCAGTGATAGTGAGATATGGCTTGATATCGGTTGTGGTACTCGCCCCTATGAGCACCTTTTTTCCAATGTTACATATATAGGCGTTGATGTGTCTGAGAGTGGTCGCCCGCTTGGCATGAAGCATCCGGATCTGTTTTATGACGGGGTGTCGCTACCTTTTCCTGATGCTTGTGTGGACGGGATCTTTTGTACCCAGGTTCTCGAGCATGTGTCGGCACCGAATTGTTTTCTTGCCGAATGCGCTCGGGTATTGAAGCCGGGTGGGAAGTGTCTGTTTTCAATCCCTTTCGTCTGGGAGGAGCATGAAGAGCCGCACGACTATT
>JAUZQM010000117.1 GCA_030950985.1 Mariprofundaceae bacterium
CACTGCCAAATATTCAAAAGACGGTAAAATACAAGGCGCATACGACCCAGCATCAGGGGTAACGTATATCGTTGCTGAGAACAATACAGCAGCATCATTGCCTGGTGTTTTATTACATGAATCACTTCATTCATTCTTTGATAGTAAGAAAGGTGAAGCAATTAAAAACAAGGCAGTAAGCCAGCTTATCAAGCTGGACAACCTCGCAAGAAATGGCAAAGGAAAAGTTGCGGAGTGGATGAAAAAAGCCAAAGCAGCAGTGCCTAAAGATACACCGTCTGAGCATTACTTTGAGGAAGTGCTTGCGTATGCCGTGCAGCATTATTCAGAAACCATGAGTGGTGCACCAGTCACTATCAAGGGCGTTGTTAAGCGGTTCATTGCTGAGGTAAGGGCGTATTTGGTTAAGCATACCAAGATGCTGATTAAGATTGACCAGGCTGTGCTTGCAGCACTTGCAAGGCAGCATATCGGAACGCAATCACACAGCAAAGGCAGCACGCTTGAAGCAGGCATGCAGTACAGTAAACAGTTTTCCGATTACATCGTACAGGCATTAAAAATGCTTGGGAAAGGCGAAAAGGACTTGTTCCAATACCCTGATTCAAAAGCCAAGAGTTTTGATAAGATTGTTGACGATATTGCATTGAATGGTGACATGGCGGCAGTCGAATATACCGGCACACAAAACGTAGATAAATCGTGGAAAGTAACCATGAAAGCTACAGTTAAAGGTGAAGATGCAACAGCAACGGCAGGCGTTTACCAAAATGGCAAATATGTTTGGATTAATGCTATCAGTTTAAAAGAGGGTGTAAGTGGTGGTTCTAAGCTTTACCATGCTGTTGCAACCTATGCTCACAACAATGGCTTGGTATTCCGTGGTGACCCAGCAGGATTGAAACCAGTGGCACATTATCGCCGCTTGGAGAACATGTTATCAAGCGCACTTCGCTTTGGCACAACTGACCATATCCAACCACATGCCAAGCAGCTTAAAGGGCTTAATGAAGGGGGATGGAAGCTATCGCCACTTAAATGGGTGACGGGTGACACAGACGCAAACATACAAGCTATGCTTGATTTGAGTGCCGAATATGTGTATGCTGCTATACCAGCCATTAAAGATATTGGGTTTGATTTTGAGACAGGGGTCTTTTATGATAAAAAGAACGAAGCAATCGGAAGAACAGACGCGATTATCACTGAAGAGAGATGGCTTCGATATGCCCGATCCCAAAGAGCTAGAAAGAATGGAATCGGTAGCACTACGCTTAAAAGAATCGTCTTCTGGAACTCCTTACGAGGGTCGAAGCATGACAGCATGGCGAAACTATCAAAGTTCACGCATCTTAGCGGATTAGGTGAAGCTGACCGTATATTCTACAGTAAAGGTCGTGAAACAAACGGAACAAACTTAGGCGGGTTTAAAGATGAGACCGCTTTAGGCTGGTGGAATCGAAAAGTCTCAGATAAGTTTAGTCGCTTGAAGCAAGTGCAAGAGCATATTCAAGATAACGATGGAAACGTCAATATGAATAACAATGCTTATCTCGCAGAAGAACGCTCTAGCGGCATCATTGCAGCAAGAATTGACGACATGGAACATGGTCACGTTGACCCACTCTTAGAGGAAATGCGAAACACAGGAACATCCCTTGGTGATTTAGATGAGTATTTAATAGCACGGCATGCAGTAGAGCGAAACAAGTACATTGCATCCATAAATCCAAAAATGCAGGACGGTGGCTCTGGTATTTCTAATGCTGATGCACTGGAAGTATTAACCAAGGTTCACAAGGCAGATAAAGACAAGGTATACAAGAGCCTTGCGGCGCGTGTTTATGCCATCAACAGGAAATCAGTACAAGTCATGTTTGATGGTGGTCTCATTGATAAAAAGACCTATGATTTATGGACGAGCCAATACAAGTATTACGTGCCCCTTAAAGGTAAAGATGGTGAAGAGTTTGGTGGCGGAACAGGGCGCGGCTTCTCTGTAAGCAACAGTGGCATTAAAAAAACAATGGGTCGTGGTGATGGAAACATTGCAGAAAGCCCGTTGGCACACTCAATATCCCAGCTTAAAGAATCCATCATACGCGATGAGAAAAACAAAGTTGGCAGAATATTAGTTAAATTAGTCTTGGATAATCCCGAAAAAGAACTGTGGACAATAACCCGTAATGACTATAAGAGATTTATCACTGAGAATGGCGAGTTAAGTGAAGGCTTGGTTGAAAAGCCAAATAATCAAAACTGGGAAGAAGGTAAGCGATTCCACCGTGTCTTAGGTGTGAAAGATGGTGTTAAGCGGGTATTTTATCGTATAGACCCACAATATAGAAATAATGATGATGTTTTCACAACATTGATAAATGGCAGGCAAGTTTCCATCTTTATTAAAGACCCTATTCTTGCAGAACAAATGAAAAACCTGAACGCATCTAAGATGAACTCTTTTGTGGCAACGGCTGGTGTTTTCAATAGATACTTTGCAATGATTAACACAGCCCTAAACCCACAATTTGTTATCTCTAACTTTGAGCGCGATTTAACAACGGCTGGCATCAATATTGGTGGAGAACATGGTAAGAAAATGTTTTTTACTATGATGAAATCAATACCTTCAGCGGCGAAAGGTATTGCTAACCATGCCTTTGGTGATAAGCAGCATCCCTGGGCTAAAACTTACGAAGAAATGAGACGTGAAGGCGGTACAATAGGGTTTTTTGGCTTGGAAGATAACGATACCCAAGTTAAAAAGATGCAAGAAAAACTGCATAAAAATGATAAAGGTGTAAAGAACTTAACGCGTAGAAACCTATCGCTGGTTGTTGATAAAATAATGGATGCAAACAGCGTTATTGAGAACGCAACGCGGTTAGCTGCATATAAGGCGGCTAAAGATGCTGGTCTGACCAGAAAACAGGCGGCATCATTATCTAAAAACCTTACTGTAAACTTCAACAGAAAAGGAGAATGGGGAGCTACAGTCAATGCATTGTTCTTATTTTTCAACGCTTCGATACAAGGCTCATTCCGAATAGCTAAAGCCCTCAAGCACAGGGATGTGCAGAAGATTGTTGCAGCAGGGGCAGCCGCAGGATTTGCACTCGCAGCATATAATATGTCAGCAGGCGGTGATGATGATGACGGGGTAAGCAAGTGGGAAAAAATACCAAACCATATCAAGCAAAGTAACATCATATTTATGAACAGTGACGGCACTTATGAGAAAATCCGCCTACCTTATGGATATAATGTGTTTTGGTATGCTGGTGTTGCACTACATGAAGCGATGTATAATAAAAAAACGACAGGTATGCAGATTGCCACAAATATGGCAGTGACCGTCGTCAACGCATTTAATCCTATACAAGGAAGTAACCTGCTAGATACAGTTATACCAACAATTTTAAAACCTATTTCACAGTCTATAACAAACAAAAACTTTCTTGGTTTGAATATTGTACCAGAGAGTAAATACACCAACTATGAAAAACCTGACTCAGAAAAAGCATGGGGTTCAACAAACGAAAGCCTTAAAAAATTAATGCAAAATATTAACAGTCTGACGGGTGGTGACGCATACCACGCTGGGCTGGTTGACGTTTCACCAGAGACCGTGAAGCATTATGTTAAATGGTTTACAGGCGGTGCTGGCATGACCTTATGGCAAACGGGTGAAACTATGACTGATATTGCCAATGATAGGGAGCTGAAACCAAGGGGTGTTCCGTTCTGGAGAATGATTTACAATGATGGTGACACCACACGGTATGACAGCGAAAGGTTTTATGCATCTTTAGAAATGGTTGAGGCTGGTAAGAGGTCATATCAAGACCTTCTTAGCAGCGACAAGATAGCGGCACTACGTTACAGACTTGATAACAAAGAAGTCATAGGGCATATAAACTGGGCTAAAAAAGCCAAGAGAAAAGTGTCGCTATTAAGGAAAAGCATGAATCTTGCGAAGAAAAAAGGCGATAAATTGAAAGAGCAAAGGTATAAACTTCTCATGCTGAAAGAAATGCGGAGGTTTACGGCTGAACTTCCTTAGCTAGAGAGAAGTTAATATATATATTAACATTCGATAGATGATAAACAAAAAATATTATTACAGCCCTGCCTTTTGGTGGGGCTTTTTTATGGAGGGTAGGATGCATGATATTGTTTTAAAAAGGTTTCGTCAGTGGCGGGCAATCATAATGATGTGCATTGTTTATTTGATGTACTTCACCAATACCGTTGTGAGTTGGTATTTCACTTTACCTGATCCAACCAGTGGTCAAAGCGCATTTGCTTCCGCAACTGTAGCAACAACAGTGGGTGCAATCATATCGTTTGCGGCCACGAAAGGAGTGCAAGAATGATGCCAAACATCGGAGCCATCGCAAAATGGGCAGCAATCGCGGCATTTATTGCCATGATTGGCGTTGTTTTCAACGCTTTTGAGGCTAAAGGTGAACTTCAAGGCAAGCTAGATAAGGAAGTTGCCACAGTTGAGCGCATGAATGCCGAGGTGAAAACAGCAAACAATCAGCTTGATAACGCGCTCACCAGAACAAAAGAAAGGGAATCTGAATTTTTAAGGAAGGCAAAACTTGCAGAAAAATACAAACGGAGGGCTTTATATGCAGAACGTGAACTTGGCAAACTTGTTGGTGGCGGCGATGTTGACGCTATCAATCGCAGGGTGTGCGAAACCTATGATAGAATCGAAGGCAACAATAGTGATGGAAGAAAAGCCCGTTGTGATGCCTATCTCGCGTCCAGTGATGCTTCCAGTACTTATTTCAAAGTAAGCAGCATTTCACTGGAAAATAACCTGACAAACTTAGAGCGTATCGCCACCGTTTTTGACCTGTGTTTCATGCCTTATGATGTTTATGCGAATGCCAACATGTGAGGAAAAATAAGGCGACCCGAAAGCCGCCTAACTGTCACTGAATACAGGTACTTGTTTTGTCCAAGTCTTTGCTGATTGTTTTGGCTAACCACGCGCTATCTCGCACCTTATCCCATGTGCTTGCGCGGAAGGCTCTCTGCTCTTTGCTGATTTCATTCATAAGTATTTCACACTTGGAAACCTTTGCCTCAATATCAAGGATAGACACGCTGTAATCTTCCGCAGTCATGCCCACCAATTTGCACAATGCCTTGATGCTTGTTTTATCTACCACTGCATCATTATCGGGTATTGCCGCCTGCTCACTTTCAGGAACCCACTCACCAAGCAGGTATTTCATAGCATCATCAAAGCGGTTGGCTGGCAGTTCTCCATATTTAGAAATCTCAAAGGTTTCATAAAAATCATGCCATTCACTTTTAAAGCCGACAGCCGCCTTTTTCTTACCGTAGTTGTCGTAAACTTTTTTATTCATGGCATCGCGCAGTTTAAGCTTTTGTTTTGGAGTGATGGTTTGGGGAAGGGTATAAGTTCCAGTTTTGCGGATAGAAGGCAACACTTCGCCAGTGACCCACTTACGAAAAGGTTTAGCTTCTGGTTTGCGTGACTTGATGAGTGCATGGTACATGCCGCTTTCATTAATGACGTTCATTTCTTGGTTACCTGAGGGGGTACTCACTAGACGAGTACCCCTCTCGTCATTATCTAGCATGCGAACCATATTAGCTGAATCACGATAACCTAAAGCTTTGGCAATATCACCAGAAACAAACCAAAGAGTGCCTTGGTCATCTACCGTTCTAATTTCTGTATTTTTGAAGGTGTTGCAGATTGTTGTGATGCTCATAATGAGCCTCCTGTAGTTTAGAATAGACACCTTGTAAGTGTCGGGTGCTTCTAACCGTACAGTACGGCGGTGGTATTCGGGCAAGCCCTGTTTTATTCCCACCACACCCGAACATATAAAAATATATTCAAGGCACAAAAAATCCAAGATGTTCGACCTTGGTTGACGACTGTAGGGTTAGAAGCCCTGCCGCAACTATAGCCATGCTTATTTTACTTTGTCAAATGCAATCATCCAATCTAAGCCCGATCTGGTCTCTTTTATAAGCCTGAAAAGTGTCTAACTCTGTTTTGTAAGCTATTGATTCCATTGAGTGCAGAAGCAGGTCACGAGTTAGACAAAATAGACCTAAACCATTGATAAATATATGGTAAAATCCACACCCCCAGTGTGGTGCGCTACCAAGCTGCGCTACGCCCCGTGTGTTTATTTAATGGTTTAGAAATCGAGAAGACGATTGATGTTTTCTAATTCTTCGCGAATAGTATTGAGGCTAACTGTAGCGTTGTTATGCTGAG
>JAUZQM010000118.1 GCA_030950985.1 Mariprofundaceae bacterium
CAAGCAAGTCCAAGAAACATTAAAATTATGTAGGGAAAATGCCGAACGTATTTTTATTCATGAACTGATTAATAAGATTTCAATGAAATTCATGGTTAATACGAGCTGAAATAGCACTATTTTGGCGAAGGTATTGATCAACACAATTCATAATATCCAAAATCCAACCTTTGCTTTCTCCTGTTTTTGTTTTTAAAAAATTGGTTCTTTTCCATTTTGATTGAACGTTACTTTTAGAGATAATTTTAGAATCTTTGACAAGAAATATTCTACCATTTTCAGGTATTCTTGTAATATCAATATTACATCCAATCCATCCAGCTCTCCTTGCGTTCTTACTCAAAGGATTACGTTTTACTATTATCTCTGGTGTAAAATAATATTTAGGGACTATTAAGAAATTATTTACTTTCCACTTCATTTTGTCATAAGTAAGAAAAAAGAAATTTGGATTTTCGTCAGAAGTAATTCTGTTAATCATCGTAGTATACGCCCCATCAACAATTTTATTCCCAAGCTTTATCCCGTTTTTACTTTTTAATTCGTATTGTTCAGAACACGACTTACAATAAAAATCTGCAACAGGTCTATTATTTTCAAATTCCTTTAGGTGTAACTCTCCACAATTAGGGCAATAACCATTAATTTTCACCCAATATTCAGTTAATACACGAGAAATTTGTGATTTATTTGTATAATCCTTTGCTATATCTATATCAAAACATAAATTCATTTAAGTAACTCATTATCCCCGAAATATTTCATCGGAGATTTGAATAGAAACACTTGAAGACCACCGATGAACTGTGCATAATATCAGTTATTTAATATCCATTTGTGACCAAAAAAATATTTTGCTTCAAAACCGTGTTTAATCCTTATAAAAATATAAGGTCATGCTTTTTCGCGCGCTTCTGCCAAAGCCAACATCGCATGAATGGCCGAGACCACCAAGGTTGAGCCGCCTTTGCGTCCACGGGTAATCACCCAAGGCACATCATTTAATTCTGCCACCGCATCTTTGGATTCTTTGGCGGAAACAAATCCCACAGGCATACCGACGATAAGTGCGGGTTTTGCGCCTTCATGTTGAATCAAGCGAATCACTTCCAACAAGGCTGTCGGTGCATTTCCCACACCCACAATCGCACCCTCCAATAAACCGTGTTGATGAGCTTTACGCATGGCTTGAACGGCGCGTGTTGTCCCTTCCGCCTTGGCTTTTTCAATCACATCAGCATCGGAAATAAATTGATGGGTTTGCACGCCAAAGTGAGACAAACGCGGTTTTGATAAACCCACGCAAATCATTTCAACATCAGCGACAACGGCCGCACCTGCGGCAATCGCTTCCAGCCCTGCTTGCATTGCATCGGGATGAAATTCGGTCAAACCATTAAATTCAAAATCCGCTGTCGCATGAATCATACGGCGCACCAACGGCCATTGTTCTTCGGTATAACTGCCGCGATCGCCTGCCTCGGCATCTACGGTGGCAAACGATGAATGTTCAATGGCTTGACCAGCTTTGGTTAATTGTTCTGTAACACTATTTTGACGCATATGATTGACCTCAATGGTGGTGGTGTGCCTATGTGGCTTCGTATCTCTGTGGTGAACATTCATGTTTAGCACCTTCAATCGTGATGGTGATGTCCGAAACCATGTTCCTCGGAGAAATCACGGTATTTACAGCCATCACATTCAAGCATTTGCGGTTCATCCAAACCTTTGCCTTGCGCTTTAGCCACACGTTCATCCACCAAATCATAAATCGCATTGTCAAAACCAATATAACGACCCAAACCAAAACTGGTTGTGGGATATTGCTGGCTTAAACGTTCCACTTGACGCGCAATGCGTTCAATCAGAACACCTGTATAAAGATAATAAGGCAACACAATCACTTGCTTCATGCCACACGCCACTTGACGTTGCACTACGGTTTCAACTTTGGGGGAAGTGATGCCTGTAAACGCCAAATCGACCATCTCATGATGTGTTTCCTCAAACAGCCAACGTGCCATTTTTGCAATGTCACCATTGGCAACCTTATCCGATGAACCACGCGCCAATAAAACCACACCTGTATTTTTGGCATCAGGTGCATCCAAGGCAAGCATAGCTTTCGAGAGTTCAGATTTGAGTGCGTTTAATACTTTTGTGCCTGCGCCCAAATGTTTTGCCATGATAAATTCAACATCAGGGTGACGTTTGCGTGCATCGGCAATGTGATGTGGAATTTCCATTTTGACATGCCCTGCCGCACCCAAAATCAAAGGCACAGCAATCACACGTTTCGAATTTTTGGCAGCCAAATCCATGCCCGCATCTAAAGTGATGTCGGCAAATTCAATAAAACACACTTCAATGCGATCATTGGGGCGACGTTTGCGCCATTCGTTGGCAAAGCCTTCGATTTCATCGTTGCCGCTTGCTTGACGTGAGCCATGACCCACTAATAATATTGTATCATTCATGATGAAAAACCTTTTTTCCTTTTTTTACCACAGAGACACAAAGACGCAGAGAGAAACTAGAACCTAAGGAACTGATGTTACGCATACCATCATCCCGTTATTTTTTAATCGGATTTCGGGGATGAACGTTGCTATGTGTTCATTGTTCTGGAAGTCCGGAATGACGTTTCTTTTTCATCAAGATACGTAACATCAGTTAAGGAATAAACCTGCACTAAAATCCTTTTAACACATTCTTTTATTCTCCACGCCTCCACGGTTAATCTTTTATTTTTCAGCCTTACGAAAGCGATGGGTAAAATCCGCATCATAAAGCTTTGATTTTTTCAATGTTTTCCAATGTCGCGCACCCAACGTTGGGCTGACCACAATCATGGCTTGAGAAGCAATTTTTTCAGCCCTGCACTTTTCACGGATATTACCAATCGTGCCGCGTACAATTTTTTCTTCATCCGGCCATGAGGCTTTTTGCACCACCAAAATCGCATCATCATCATGCCAACCTGCGGCCAATAATTCGTCACGGACTTTATGCAACAAAGTAATGGATAAAAATAAACACAAAGTGGTTTTGTGTTGCGCCAACTCACGCAAGGATTCGCCATCAGGCATGGGTGTTCGACCTTCCACACGGGTGAGAATCACTGTTTGCGTCACTTCGGGAAGCGTCATGCTTTCAGAGGCTGCTGCCATCGATGCAAATGCCGATGAAACCCCTGGAACCACCGATGATTCAATGCCTGCCGCATCCAAGGGCTGCAACATTTCAATCAGCGCACCATACAAACTGGGATCACCCGTTTGCAAACGAATGACCGTTTCATGTTTTCCTGCTTTTTCAATCAGCCAACCCGTAATTTCATCTAAAGTCATCCCTTTGGAATCAGCAATATCACAATCTTCGGAAGCCCAAAGTGTGCATGCTTTGGAGACCAAAGAACCTGCATAAATAATCGCACCCGCTTCACGTAAAAGACGTTGCCCCTTGACTGTGATGAGTTCTGCATCACCTGGTCCTGCACCGACAAACCAAACTTTACCCATATTTATGACCCTACCTTAACTTATTTTTAGACTTCCATTTTTTACCATTATTTATGTTGCGGGCCACATCTCTTCGATAGCAGACATATCAAGATATACAACGGCTGACACTTCCGTTTCACCCGATGCATATACTTCAATCTCAATAGCCACATTGTTTTCTAAACCTGCTAACAGATAATATTCAAGACCACAGGACTCATCTTCAATACGGGGAATCGATCGCTTTCGATAATCCCCTTTATGATAATAGCCTTTAACGCAATCTTCTTCCTCAACATAAGTTGCAGATGTCCAATCCTCAAAAGAAGCAGGTATTGATTTGCGTTCCAGTTTGCTTCCAGCACCTTCATTGAACACGTGAGAAAAATCATTTTCGCTAAAAAGATCCAACACTTGCGATCTCTTTAATAGTCTGGAAAAGGAGAGGGACTCTTTACCGTTATCATTACATACAGAGAGGAAAAAAATATCTCCAGATTGCCCTTTCAAGGTAAACGATGTTTCTTGCTCACGCTCAAAGTCATAGCTGTTTACTTCACTCACTTCAAAGCGCTTATTGCTCAAATCCTGTTGATCAAGGAAGGACATTTTTATGATGTCTCCCTTGTTTAATTCAGCTGCATGGTTCAGAGATCGAACGTTCTCTGAATCACTACTCTCACCTTTGCCAAAAAGGTTTTTCAACCAGCCCATTATTGAGCCTTATTCTTTTTCGCTTTGATGCGATCCAGCACACTACTTGCACCACTATTATCTTCAATAATGCCATTGGCACGCAATTTATCTTCCAGTGATTCACCCTCAAACTCGGTGCGTAAGGCTTCACCAGCAATCAGTCTATCTTCAGTCTCCTGTTGCCGTGCCTTAATTCGATTTAAAGATTCTTTTGCACTCAATGCTTTTGAACCACTTGATGCATAGTTCGATGAAATTGCCTGCGAAGCCTTTTGAACACTCTCGGTTGTTTTCACCATGGTGAGTTCACGGGTCATCTTATCCAAGCCCTGTTGTGTATCTTTGATCTGCGATTTAAGGCGCTTAATATGTGTATCATACTGATCTTTAGCCCCTTGATGAATTTGTAGGTCTGCTTCAAATTCAGTGATTTTACCTGCAATTTCCATTGCCAGATTTTCATCATCTTTGTTCAATGCTTTCTCAACATAAGCTTCATGCTTGGCTACATCTGCTTGCAAGCTGCTTATCTTGCGTGCTGCTTCCATAGATTTTGCCATCACCAGCGTTAGATCTTTTTTAGCCTTGTCCAAATTGGACTGACCATCCTTAATCTCTTGCTCAAAAATAGTGATCGCATTTGCATCGATAATCGCTTCACCCGCCTTGGTTGCGCTGCCTTTCACTAGGGAAACTAGTTTCTGAAAAATATTTTGACCCATTTGTGTTACTCCTTACTTCTCTCGTGTTATTTAAGGTAATCTGACAACGCTTCGATTGCGTCAATACTGTTGCCGCTGAGTGTGCCCAACTCATGTGCCAATTCATCAATATCGGACCGCGCCGACATCGCACCAAACACAACATATTGGCTTCCAATAATGCCAAATGAGGATAGCGGCATAGGCACATTCATGGTTAGCATTGCCTGATTCATTTCTGCAACCGATTCAGATTTAACTTCGTCCTCATCGAAAAGGTGGCAAATGCACAGCACCTCTTCATTCGTCGATGATATATAGATAGGTAGCTCTTCACGGCCATCTACAACAACTGAAAATGTAGGTGTCTCACCAGGAATTTCCTGAACGTCGAATGATAATCCTTGCTCTCCGTCATACTTTTCAAGCAATTTACGAACTATATTAATATCAAACATATTTATTCTCTCCTTGTAGTTTTGTATCATTTAAGTTTGACATATAATGTCATTCCGTTGTTTTTTTCTCCATCATACCCTGTTCTTGCATCCAGGCTTGCTGATGAAGTTGGTACATCGTCTGTGTTCCTAAGCGATTCGGTTTAATATTCACTTCAGAAAGAAAGAAACCTTTACCAAAGTGAAAAGAGCCGAGAATCAATGGTTTACTGGCCCATGTATCTTCAGGCATAGCACCTGACATATCTGCGATACGCGCTTCGGGGCTTAAACCATGCACAGTAGCAATCGTCCATCCCCACTCACCAAAACTAGGGACATTCTGATGGAATCGACTGACATGTTTAAAACCAGATGCCTTCAAGCTTACGCCAACAGTCAAGAATGCAGCTTTTGCATGGTAGGGTGAGGTGGATTGAATCACGATAGCTCCATCACCAGCAAGAAGATGATAAAGCTTCGTGTAATAACTTGTCGTATAAAGCTTGTTTAGGTTTGGATTACTGGGATCTGGAAGATCAACAATAATGGCATCATATCTTTGATTCTCACCAATCAGAGCATCAACTGAATTAAATGCATCACCATAAATTACATGCACGCTTGAATTTGAAAATGAATTTTTATTTAATGCCAGAAGCGGTTTATTTACTTGTTTACCATCAACCAACACAGGCTCAGAGAAAAGACGAATCATCTCCCTATCCAACTCCAGCAGAGTCACTTTGTCTGGACGCCACTTCAGCACTTCCCGTAATGCAAGACCATCACCACCACCAATGATGAGTATATTTTTCTGACGCGCAGATGCGAGCAATACAGGATGCACCAGCATATCATGATAAATACGCTCATCACTGCTATTAAATTGTGTCCGGCCATTTAAATAGAGTGCGTAAACTGGTTTGTACTCAGGTGAAATCATACGTTTTGTTAAAGTGATATGTTGAAACTCTGTATTAAGACTATAAATCACCTTATCTTTATAGAGCGCATCCTCAAATGATTGGTTCCAGTGTGCCGCATGATTGTACAACACCACCAGCATCACGGCAAGCAGGGCATGACTGGTAAGCAATAGAGCACTCCAGCGGATGCGCTTTCTGAACATAAATAAAAACACCAAACCAGCAAGCAGGTTGACGGCGGCTGTGTATACGGCGGCCTCTTCAGGCGGCTGATTCAACATGAACATGATAAAAATAGCAGCACCAATACCTGCACCGATATAATCTGAGCCGTAAATTGTACCTACATTGTGAGCTAGATGCTCACCGTAAATATGCTCTCGCACCCGCGCAATAAATGGTATCTCCATCCCAATAAACAAACCGATAATGAAGCCAATGATGTAGGGGGTAATACCAGCCAACTGTTGGACTGTTTGGACAAATCCGCCCATGGGAACCAAATCTGGAGGCATGCTGAAATTGCTGCCAATCATTTCAGGAAATATAAAACTAAAAGCAAACATAGCCCCGATGACAAGAATGCCAGTGCCACCAAAAAAGGCGATGATAGCCTCCAACCAGGCGAAACCTGTAAAGGCACAGGAAACTGTTTTCGCCAAAAATGACCCAATGCCCATGGATACAATCATGACACCGATCATGGTGAAAATGGCATGTTCCATCATACCCAATACACGCCCTGCATAATGAGACAGCAGGTACTGATAAATCAGCCCGCATGCCGCCAGCACAGCCATAATGGTGATCAGTAAAAGGTCATAAACAAGAACTTTGGTTTTGGGCTTAATCTTGAACACGTTGAAGGTGGAGTTTCTCATGCTATCTCGATCTTAATTCATCAGTGCCGCTACAACCAGACCGATTGAAATACTGATTGCAGCCTGTGTAACACCGATAGCTACATTCTGTTGTGAATCGACTTCGTCACGCAGATCGATACCGCCAAGAATCACTTTGTCTGTTATAATATTGAGCATTGAAATCAAGCCAAGCATAGCAAGCGAAACAAGCAGCCAAAGCAATATGGGAGTCAATATATTGCCACTGTATGGTGGAACTAAACCCGATGCCGCTGTAATCGCCAAGGCGACAGCTATGCGAAAACCAGTGAAGCGCCATGCAATGGCCAAATTACCACCGTTGATGGCAGCCTGAAAAGTGGTTTCATTCTTAGCATTGAATAGTTTGATACGGTATTTTGAAACAACCGTCAAAATCAGCTGTGATAGAATAAAGCCGGCAACGGTTGCAACCATACCAAAGAGTCCTTCTAGCCCTGACCAGATCATCACCGCACGGATGATAATCGCAGTAGCAATCAGATTGCCCGCATTGATCAGACCCGCAGCAATATTTCCCTGCTGAATAGCTTCTGGTATTGAAATTCGGGGCATCGATACCTTATCGAACACAAAACTTGCAAAGAGCATTAGGAAAACACCCAGTGAGCCATAAATAGCGATATTAGCGAATTCATCCAAGAAACTGTAACTGGCATTTCCGAACAATACGCCAGTCAAAATAATCGTAATGGCTAGAATGATGCCAGCCAGAGATATACCGTATGCTGGATTATCATCTTTAGCCAATGCAACTCGGGTTGATACTTTATAAGTCAAACCTAGTAATTGACGCGCAATAAATAGAAGTACAATGGCAGTGGTCAGATCGATGAGCAGAATCTGAATATAATGGGCATCGAGATTCATTAGATTTAAAATTTCCATATTTTTTCCCCTCTTATTTTCCGCCGAAACGGGATCGGCTGCTATATGAATTTGAACGTGCAGAGCTACTGTAGCGACTGGAACTACTATTGTGGCTATTGGATGAATTGCTTCCACTGTAACTACTCTTATAGCGCGCTGCTTTCGCCGCAGTAATGGCACGCGTGTTCAGTGTTGATGCATATTTAGGATTGCTGCGTCTGCCTGAATAGGATGACTGGGTACGGCCTGTGTTCTTGCCATACTGTTTCAGATTGGGCGCATTCTTTTTTTGTATTGAATCATGTCTGTTACGCTGGCTAGAACTGGAGTATCGGTCACGTCCATAGTCATTATAGTGGCTCCATCCCCTGTTATATGACCAATTGTTATAGCCGTAACGATGACCGCCCAGCAGGCTGCTAATCAGCGCATATTGCCCATACCAGGCCCAAAAACTTTGCCCACCACTATCCTCCTGCCAATGCCCATATTGCGGATTACCCACCAGCTGGCTCGCTGCCAACTCATCCTTTGTTCTAGCAGGCGTGTGGAGGCGTGAAAGTGTGCCGTCGGAGAGGTCAGCGATGGTATTGATCACATCAAGCAGCGAGTCACCATACATCTCTTTTTTCGTGCCTGATAACAATGCAGTCAACTCGGTAATAACCGACTTCTGATTACCCAAACTATTCGGATTCTCACGAATAAGCTTTAGTCGCTGTTTAAAGTCATTGATGGTTGGGTTATTCGGTGAGGCCATTTTACTGAACTGCTTAGTAAGCTCCGTATACTCAGGCTTTTGCGCTTTAAGCTTTGACGCATAAACCTTAAGAATAGTGGCATTATTAATGCTGCCATTGTGCAACGCTTTGATCAGGTTATTCAACTGTAGCGTTGTCTGAGCTGTGTCATCCTTGATCCGTATTACATTGGGATCTCCCGAACAAGATGATAATGAAAACAGCATGGACAGGACAAGCAGTAATTTGATAAATATTTTCATATTATAAGCTCTCTCCATTATTTTTTTATCGATACCAGAGTGCAAATACGCTGCCTCTTTCATCTCAGGCATGCGCCTTATTCGACATTTTCCATAATGCGTACAGACCGCTAGAAGCGATTAAAAACCAAGTTGTCACCCAGACCAATTCTGGAATCCCCGTCAAATCAGCTAATCTAGCACCATCACCATAATGACGACCATCGATTAAATGAAGGGGAGCTTTTATCGCATCAAGCAGAATAAATATGCCAATAAACTTGATCCCTATTTTGATGTAAGCGTTATCATTGAGCTTCATTATGCTCATCCATACAACGATCAAAACAGCCATAATCAGCAGCGTTATTAAATCACGACCCCATAAAACAGCAGATAATAGCACAATAGAAACTATAAAAATGGCCAGCTCATCGGCATGCCGTTTATTTAATGTATCAGCCATCAGATAAATGCCCATCCCCCAGATGACAGCACCCAGATATCCAGCCAGTGAGATAATAAAACTGATACCCCCAATGGTGGTACATAAGCCAGACCCGCGCAGGTGCAAGCGAATCGAGTCAATCGATCCTCCTGTCAGTAATGCGGCAATGCCATGACTGATTTCATGGAAAAATGTCATCATCCATGAGAATGGCCAGTTCATAATTGGAATATAAGACAACATAAATGAGCCTAAAACCAAAGCAAGGAATAGCAATGGTGAGGATGATCTAGTTTCAAATACTTCACTCACAATGGACCTCTGTTCACTTCAGTTATAGTCGTTTTTTTCGGCAGAAATAGTTTGGCAAGTGGTGCTATCGCATCTGACGGATCGCATTGCCCACACATAAAGATATCGAGCGCAGCGAACTCTATCTCGGGCCATGTATGAATGGTAATATGAGATTCAGCTAAGATAGCTACCCCTGTAACACCGCAGCCTGAACCGAATTGATGAAGATGTACCTGTAATACAGTTGCTCCGCAAGCTTGAGCCGCAGCTCGCATTGCCTTTTCAATAAACACTGTATCCTGAAGCCCCTTTGCACCCCAATAATCGATCAGGACATGTTTGCCAGGCAAGGCTATCACTCGTTTTATCGAATTTGTTTGTGGTCTTTTCATAAGCCCAATATTGTATTAGAGAGTCCTTTCAAGCAATTAAAGAACCTCACCTATAAATTCATCAAATTTATTTGCTACGGTAAAAGAAACATCTTCACCGATTGCTTTGAAGTGTGCTTTACCGCAATCAATCTTTGCTTTTTCAGTGGGTCGAAGTGTTCCCGTGAATGGAGTTTGAGCAATACGGCGAGCTTGGGCGTTGCCACGCCAGTTGAAATTGTAGCGTTCTTCCTGTGTTTCAAGGTATTCACCCAACGTTTCTTTCAGAATATCAAAATCGACTCTTCCTTCACTGAACACATCAGGAAAAATTTCTTTTAATTTTTCGATATTGTCCTTGACCATATCCATGCTACTTCCATCTTCCTGCGTCAGTTTATCCATCGGCATGTTTTTCTTCTTCTATTTGATCAAAGTAACATCATCCCGTGATCTTTTAATCGAATTTTAGGGATGAACATTTCTGTGTGTTCATTACTCTGGAAGTGCGGTTTTAGCCGCGCTGAATGAAGGATTAGGGCGTGGCTAAAGCGACACTTCCTAAGCATGGAATGACGTTTATTTTTTACCAAGGTGCGTAACATCAGATTATAAAATAGCTTACTTTCTTCGCCAACCCCAAACCATGCCCAGTAAAACTGGAAACATCATCAACAAAAATGACGACCATTGGCGCGTCGCGGTTGGGTGAATCGCTTCGGCAGAAGCTTTTAACGCCAAATGATAGACATGCCCTTTAATCACCGTACGCAACTGCAATTGATAATCCGTGCCATCGGGCGGACTGTATTTCAAATCAATCAGACCATGCTTGGCGATGCCTTCGATATGCAACACGGGAAAGCCCGTTTCCAAATGTACAAAATCCAAAGAAAAGGGCGCGCGTGCCACAGGTTTACCTGCTTGCGTGACTGTCATACGCCAATCCATCGGTGTTCGGTTGGCTTTTCCCATCGGTGATGAACCATGCAACCATGTCAATTTCACATCATCGACTTCATGTCCCACTTCCATCGCGTGTCCACCACCGATGCCATGTGCTTGGCTCGATTGGGGGCTAGCAATCACGCCTGCCGTCACTATCAAACACACCATTGCCAAAGCTTTCAGACGTTTACCGCTGAAAAAACCAGCCCACAATAAAAATCCAAACAGCAAGGCATCATTGGTATATTTTATCAACGGTGTTTGTACGGTAAAATCAATGATTTCATGGTGATTGGGATGAATATCGTGTTGCACGGTGATGCGATATTCACCTTCATCAGCAAACTGCTCATTCAGTTGCACGATGCCATCATCACTATGTACCTTGAAATCCAAGACCGTTCCTAGTGTTTGATATTCAACAAAAAGAAGTGGGTATTTAGAGGATAATTTCTCAATTTTGATACGATAATCACCTTCAGCCCCCATGTCCGTGGCAAAACGCGCTGTTTCATGGGTGATGGGCGATTTTGGTGCCCAATGTTCACCCACTTCTTCATAGCCATTGTAATAGGTCACAAAGCCAAAACCACTGCCAATCACTGCTACCGCCAAGACAAGTGGCAACATCCATTGAAATTTATTCACCACTTTATGCACAGACATCGTAGTTTTCAGTATTGGCATCAATGGCATTGAACAATCGTTGGTGCATGGCGAAGAGGATGCATACCATTGTGAACATCAGGAATGGACACAAAAAATACGGTCAATAGAACCAATGGAATCCATGCCATCCATAAAACACGTTCTGCCCATACTTTGAGCGATGTTTTGCTTTGCGATTGAACCGCACCTTGTTGCATTGTTGTTGAAAGACTCATTTTATTCTCCTTTTTTAGAACTCAATACCTTGTTGCGCTTTGATACCTTTTTCTTTGTACGCATGTTTAATCATACGCATTTCAGTGACCGTATCTGCCACCTCAATCACTTCAGGGGCAGCATTTCGCCCCGTTAAGACCACATGCATCCAGCTTGGTTTTTCTTCGCGGATGAACGTGGCAATTTCTTCGCCTGAAATCCAACCGTAAGACGTGCAATAGTTGATTTCATCAAACACCAATACATCATATTCATGAGAACGCAGCTTTTCTTTGCAAAGGTCCCATATTTTACGGCTTGTTTTAATATCTTGCTCTGGATTTTTGGTATCCCATGTAAAACCATCACCCAGCGCATGCCATTCAATCGTATCGAATTTCTCGGCGGCTTTTTGCTCGCCTGTTTTCCATTTTCCCTTGATAAACTGAACGACACAGACCTTCATGCCCCAAGCGGCTGAACGAAATACCATGCCAAATGCTGAGGATGATTTTCCTTTGCCATTACCTGTGTGAACAAGGGTCACGCCTTGACGATGTTCTCGACGTTTGATGCCCATTATTGTTTCACCACAGCGTCACTAAAACTCATAGAGAAATAAATAGTTACACAATCAACCATGCTGCAAACTCCTTAACTGATGTTACGCACTTTGCTGAAAAAAAAGCGTCATTCTAGCTTAGCCGATCATTGAACACCTTTTGGAAGTGTGGCTTTAGCCACGCCCTGATACTTCATTCGGCGCGGCTAAAGCCGCACTTCCAGAGTGATATGAATGGTCTTCTATATTTCCGATGAAAAGACTATGTGAATGACGGTATGCGTAACATCAGCTCCTTAATTTTTTACTTTTACTATCCTCGGTGTCTCTCCATGGTGAATCTTTTTTATCTTTGGAATCACATAAAACCAAACCACGCCGCAACCGCCTCCGATTGACTGGCAAAATACCAATGAATATACGATGCTCTTACATGTTTATAACGGATGCCCGCATCACCACGTTTTACATCAAAGGCAGGCATGAAATCGGCATGATTGCTTCGTTTTGAATGATGGAACTCATGCCCACGCACGCCACTGGCATCTTCACGATAACCCAGCCCAGCCAATTTATCCTGCATGATAAAATCACAAGGAAGAATGCCAGCCATCGCATGTTTTTTTTCTTCGTGGCTCTGTGGCTTTGTGGTGACGATATGTTCACCCAACACCATCATGCCACCACATTCAGCCAATACTGGTTTACCTGCTTCAATAAAATTCACCATTGAAGCAAGACTTTTCGAGTTGGATAAGGTTTCAAGATGAAGTTCGGGATAACCACCGGGTAACCATAAAGCATCGCTAGCGTGTGGTACTGGTTCACCCGCCAGTGGCGAAAACATCTGCACTTCAGCACCGTGTTGATTGAGCCATTCAAGATTTTCAGGATAAATAAAACAAAACGCAGCATCTTTTGCCACAGCAATGATTGTATCATTTAATAATTTATCACAGGGGTACAGCGGCGTTAAAGTATTCTGAGAAGTTTGCTTTGTTGTATGTCTTTGATGTTCCTGATGTTGAGCTTTATCTGAATCTTTATGCTCTCTCTGCCTCTGTGTCTCGATGGTAAGAAAATCTTTTTCAACATGAAAAGCATCGGAAAAGTCAGGTAAATCCTGTTCACTGGGCATTTTTAGCCCCAAATGTCTTTCAGGCAACGGCGGTGCATCTTTACCCATCCAAGCCAATAGAGGTGGAAGTTCAAAATCAGTCAATAATTCACGTAAAATCTTCGCATGATTTTCACTGCCGACATGGTTGGGAATGATACCGCAAATCGTCACGTCCATATTTTTGGCGCGTGCTACAAAACCTTCAACAAGTGGCACAATCGAACCGCTCATGCCTTTGGCAGACACCACTAAAATGACAGGTACAGCCAATGTTTTGGCCAAATGTGCACTAGAGCCTTCACCACCCACGCCTTTCACACCATCAAACAAGCCCATCACACCTTCAATCACGCTCACATCTGAATCGTATGATTTTTCACGAAAACATTGAATACTCATGCGTTTGCCCATCATGCGTGTATCCAAATGGTAGGATGTTCTTTGACAGACGGCTTGATGCCACATGGGATCAAGAAAATCAGGCCCAGCCTTAAACGGCGCAACTATTTTTCCTTGTGCGCGCAAGTATTGCATCAACGCCAGTGTGACTGTCGTTTTTCCGCAACCCGATTGTGTGCCAGCTATGAACAAGGGCAAACTCCTATCGAGGCAGCAATGGTTTATGATTGAAAAAAAAGGTCATCACCATCCGCTCCTACCCCGAAGCATCTTGAATCTAGGCTTGAGGCCGGTCTCCTGGCTTGCCGTCATCCGCCTCTATTTTTGTCTTCCCAGAATGATTCCAGTGACATCTAAATAGATTTGTCAGGCTTACAGTAGCGGGGGCTGCGTCGGTCTTGTTTGAATATAGTCAAACGCACCGAACTTCCCGTTTCACCCTTTGGTTGAACACCATCAGGCACCTAAAGCGAGCGAAACAGTAGCCCGCGGATAGCTTACGTCAATCAGCGAAGCTCAACAAAGCCCTTATGCGGCACTGCTTGTTTGATCAAACACGATGCGCCCATCTTTTAAGGTGTATTGCACTTGCCCAGTCATGGTTTTTCCATGCCAAGGGGTGTTGCGACCTTTGGAAAAAAGTTTGGCACGATCCAACACCCAAGATTTTTCCGCATCAAAAATACAAATGTCCGCAGCATTGCCTATCGAAAGTTTGCCTTCAGGAAGGTTTAATAATTGAGCAGGGTTACAAGTCATCTTGGCAATCAAATCCGACATGCTTAATGCACCCGAACGTTCCAATTCCAAAGAAATCGGTAACATGGTTTCCAAACCCACAATACCAAATGCCGCACACGATAAACCACAGCGTTTATCATCTTCATGATGGGGGGCATGATCCGTCGCAATCACTGAAATCGTGCCATCGCTTAAACCTTCGATGACTGCTAATCTATCTTTTTCAGTGCGTAATGGCGGACTCATTTTAGCATCCGCATTGAAATTTAAGACTTCATCTTCGGTAAGTGCAAAATGATGAGGTGCAGCTTCTGTGGTGACTTTCAAACCCTCTTTCTGTGCCAAACGAACTTGTTCGACTGCGCCTTTCGATGAAATATGTGCCACGTGATAACGCGCATCCGTGAGACGTGTCAGCATAATATCGCGGGCAATCATGCTATCTTCACCTTCCACTGGCATGCCTTTGACACCAAGTTGAGTGGACACCCAACCTTCATTCACCGCGCCGCCTTCTGTCAGCTGTTTTTCTTCAGCATGTTGAATGATGAGAAAATCAAAACTCGACGAATATTCCAACGCTTTACGCATCACGCCCGCATGCCAAATGGCTTTGCCATCATCGGAAAATGCCACAGCACCATGCCGTGAAAGCTCACGCATTTCAGTCAATTCTTTACCTTTCAATTGGCGACTCACTGCACCAATCGGGTGTAAATTACATAAACCCACTTCTTTGGCACGAGCAATGACTTGAATGATAAGACCTGCATGATCCATGCATGGTTCAGTGTTGGGCATGGTGCAAATACTGGTAATGCCGCCAGCAATCGCAGCTCGTGAACCTGATTCAATATCTTCTTTCCATTCTTCACCCGGTTCACGCAAATGCACATGCATATCAATCAAGCCGGGGCAAACAATTAAACCTGTCGCATCAATGGTTTGTTGGGCTTCGCCTGCAAATGTGCCAATCCCTGCGACCTTTCCATGTTCAATCCAAACATCGCAGATTTCATCGATGTTGTTGGCAGGATCCATCACACGTCCGTGTCGAATTAAAATATCTGTCATCTTGGTCATCCTTTTTTTCGATATGTCTGAAACTTACTATTGGCTTTATCTGGAAACGTCATTTTAACTTGAGGGGCTAGCTCAAAACAAAACACCTGACCTTTATGATTTTCAATCACAAAATTTTTCTAACTTGAAAATTCCTCATCATATTCATGCATTGACTATTCACCTAACATACCTACATTTCGCTTTAATATGCCCGACGCCTCTACACTTTTTTGTGTACGCGTCGGTTTTCATTTCTACTTCCAAATATCCCATGTATTCCAATCATCGGGCAATCCAAAATCCCATAAATCAGTAGACACCCAAATTGGCAATTTTCCGTATTTATCCAAATAGTGAATCACAAAAGGAACCTTACGAGAACGTTCCAAATAATGATGATAACTCTCTAACCAGTAATCGTGTCTAGTACGACTTTTTTTATCCAGCCCGAACCAAATCTTCTTTTTTTGTTCCCTAATGCCCTAAATGAGGGGCTGGAGCGTAGCCGAAGTCGCTTGTTAAGCTCTTAATCAGTCTCATATTCTAAGAGTGTTGCTTTAATTCGATCTGCATACTGAAAAATATCGTCCACACTTTCAATTTCAATACGTTCTTCACTCTTCTCAGAAATAACACCGAGATACTTCCGAGAATAATTAAAGTGAAGCCGACAAATTGGCTTTCTATTGTTATCATCAAGAAGTATTCCACAATAACTTTTGGTATCTCGCATTGTAACGCGCTGAACATCAACCACTTCACGTAAAAGTGCCTTTACAATATTATATCCGTCTATTTCCTCTTGTGTCGTTTCTATTCCTTCTTTTTTAGGCTCAACTTTTGCACCTGAATCTATATTTTCTTCAACTACAGATTCAGGCTCATTAGCCGACATCGCAGATTTCAAACGATCATTGATTTGCTCATTGATAAACTGACTTCTTGCTTCTTTCACTATCCCTGTAAATTCTTCAATAACATGTTGAGTTAATCTGCCATCGTAAATACGTGATGCAAAAAAACGTACAAACTCTTCTGTTGGATTTTTTAGCTCTTCATCTAAAATTTTCTTGATTGCACCAGTATATTTCAACGTACTTGCTGTTGTGAGAATATCTTCAAGAGAAAATGCTGATTTAGTGAATTTCTTCAATTCTTTTATCTGATGATCCTCAAATTGAAGTACATTAAAGGAAAAAAATGGCTTTGAATCCATTTTATTAGGTTCATCAATATCTGAATAAAACTTATAATCTATGCCATTTGTAAGAATAGCAAATCTTGCCTCTGTAGCTGAAAAATATCGATATAATTGAGAAGCATGATCTTTATGCAAGCTTGCTCCTGACCACTTACACTCAATCAAGATAATAATATCATCATCTTTTTTAATAGCATAATCTACTTTTTCACCTTTTTTTGTTCCAACATCTGCTGTGAATTCAGGAATTACCTCCAAGGGATTAAATACGTCATAACCCAAGGAGCTAATAAAAGGCATAATAAAAGCATTTTTTGTTGCTTCCTCTGTTTGAATATGCGCTATTTGCTTTGGCACTCTTGAAGCAATATCTTTAATTTTATCAATTAAATCGATTTTTCCCTCTCCCTTTAATTATCAACATTTTTTCAAAAAAACCAACGACCCAAATAAGGGGGTGCAATCTTGAAAGCATCTCTCTCGATTTGGCTGCTTATGTGTTTTGTGGCTTACATTTTAAGATAGAAAACCAATTATTTCAATAGGTTAGAGGATTGTGAAAAAACATCCCATCATCACAATGTTTTAACCAAAATACTGGCTTACTCTTTTCTTTTTCAGCCTATGGGCTGTCCCGTCTTAAAAGGGAAGCCTGTTTTGTTAATCACGGATGTTACGTACTTTGGATGAAAAAGATACATCATCCGCAGTCCTTAGATTCTAAATTTAGCATGCTTTGGAAGTGCGGCTTTAGCCGCGCCCTGATACTTCATTCGGCGCGGCTAAAGCC
>JAUZQM010000119.1 GCA_030950985.1 Mariprofundaceae bacterium
TATTCATGTGGTGTTGACGTATGCCGAAAAAATAGTGTTGGCTGCGGATGCTTTGCCACAATGTACAGACTTATCCATTCAATATTGGCAACGCTGTGGTGCATCGTTAAGACCTATATCCAAACCTACGCTTGCCTTATCGGATGTTTTACCGACAAACAAACAGCCGATTGCCTTGCATATTGGCCCCGATGATTTTGTACAAGGTCAGCGCTTCGGCAATGAAAGCATGATTCAGCAACTCTTGCTATGGTGCCAAGGTGCAAGACGTGTGGTGGATTTATTTTCAGGTGTCGGTAATTTATCCTTGCCTTTGGCGGCATCGGGGATGCAAATCTTGGGTGCAGAAGTCAATATTGCCAGTGTGCGTGCTGCCAATGCCAATGCTAAACGCCTTAAATTGGATGCTCATTATCAACAAGCCGATTTATTTAAGCATGTTGACATCACCCCTTTTGTGGGCGCTGATGTACTCTTGTTAGACCCTCCACGCAAAGGGGCAAAGGCAATTTGTCATTTATTGCCACGCTTGATGCCTCAATGTCTGATTTTGATTCATTGTGATGTGCATGCCGCCGAAGGTGATGCTTTGGAAGTATTGAAACAGGGGTATCATTTGAAATCTTTGCGAGCTTTGGATTTATTTCCTTATTCTGGACATGTGGAGAGCATGAGTTTGTGGGTTCGTTGATGCGAATCCTGTTATGGTTAAGTTGTGTTTTTTATCTTGTGTCTTGCCAGCAAAATCTGCCACAGAAAGGTGAGTTGCGAATTGGTGTAGCACAATTACCGATGAGCCTTGACCCACGTTTTGCCACAGATGCAGCCTCCCATAAGATTCAACAACTGATGCATCGAGGTTTGGTGAAATTAGATGAACATTGGAAACCACAGCCTGATGTCGCACGTTCTTGGGAACATCCTTCGCCGTTAGTGTGGGTGTTTCATTTGCGACATGGAATTTTCTTTCATGATGGTTCACGATTAACGGCAAACGATGTCCAAATAACCTTGGAAACCTTGCTGGATAAAAAAAATGCCAGCCCTTTGCGTGCAGGTTTTGCTGCCATTGAGCATGTACAAGCCATCAATGATGATACGCTCCAAATTCGTTTAAAAAAACCAGATTCTTCGCTTTTGACACGGTTATCATTGGGTATTTTACCCGCTAATTACGCCAAGAAAAAAACAAACCCTCACCAAACAATGGGTTGTGGTGTATTCAAACTGGCATCATGGCATGGCAATCATTTGATTTTACAACGTGTGATGAAAATCCCTGAATCCAATATTCAACGCTTGCATTTTTTGCGTGTCAAAGAAGCGGTCACACGAAGTTTAAAATTGGTTCGTGGTGAAATTGATTTCATGCAAAATGATTTACCCGCTGAATTATTGCCCTATTTAAAACGTCAAAAACAACTGCGTATTGCAACCCAAGCATCGACGACGTTTTCTTATATTGGCATGAATTTTCAAGATGCAATCCTTAAAGATGTTCGTGTACGCAAAGCGCTGGCTTTGGCAATCAATCGTTCACGGTTAAAACAAGCCTTATTGTCGGATTTACCTATCTTGGCAGAAACCGTGTTGACCCCCAAACACTGGGCTTCCACAAAACTCGCTTTAACGCCTTTTAATCCTCAAAAAGCGGAAATATTATTGGATAAGGCAGGTTTCCCACGCAACTCACTAGGTATTCGCTTTCATCTGACGTATCGAACCAGTACCAGTGCCACACGCTTGCGCCTTGCCAGTGCCATTGCTGATATGTGGCGAAAAGTTGGTGTCGATGTTTCGGTTGAATCGATGGAGTGGGGCGGATTTTATGCGCGTATCAAACGAGGTGATTTTCAAGTATTTTCATTATCTTGGGTAAGTATTGCTGACCCTGATATTTATCGTTGGATGTTACATTCAAGCATGTGGCCGCCGAAAGGAGCAAATCGTGGTCGTTATGCGAATAAGGATGTTGATACTTGGTTGGATGAAGCACAAAACAGTCAAACGCTGGTGGAACGTCAAGTTTTATACGCCAAGATTCAATACAAAATGCAGCAGGATGTTGTGTATATTCCTTTATGGTATGAACCTGTGATTGCTGTATTTAATCAACAATTGCAAGGTTTTAAGGTGACATCAGATGGCGGTTATATGGGTTTACTTCACGCCAACCTGCATGCTTTAAGCAACACGCCGTAAAGTCTTTTGCTGAATCGATCACTGGCTCATCATCTTCGAATCCTTGGCATGCGTTTGTAAAATGTTGACTGTAAACATCATGACATCATGATGCGGCACGCTGTGCTGGAAAAAATAATGAAAACCGCAGTAATAATATAAGGAGTATACTTGTAGGGTACTGAAAACAAGCGGAATCAACCTATAGCATTGACTGCTTAAGGATTTGACTCCCCCCTCGCGTATCACTTAACTAAATTCGGCTTTGATTTGAAACTTAAAAAGTCAACGTCACTTCTTCGATGGAGTTCATCCTATGATTCAAACCAATGTAAAACAATTAAGCGATCATGAACACCAAGTGCTAGTCACTTTACCACAATCTGAATATGATCGTGTGTATGGTGAACAAGCTGCAAAAGTAAGCTCTCAAGCAAAATTACCTGGATTTCGCCCTGGAAAAACACCGAAACATGTGATTCAAAAACAATTTGGTGTAAAAATTCATGAAGATACGGTGTCTGAATTGTTGCAAGCTCATTATGCGGGCGCGATTGAGTCTTCGGGTTTGATTCCTGCTGTACAGCCTGAATTAACACTTCCTTCAGTGCAACCTGATGGTGAATTTAACTTTACTTTGAATGTTGTGACATGGCCTGTGGTTGAATTAGCTCCCTTGCAAGATATGAATATTGAAACAAGCAAAGTGACTGTGGAAGATGATGATATCAATGCTGTGGTTGAGCGTTTGATGACATCTCAAGTCAAATATGACATTGAAGATCAACGTGTTGCTGAAAATACGGATCAAGTCACGATTGATTTTGTAGGTTTTGTCGATGATGAAGCTTTTGAGGGTGGTGATGGTGAAGATCACGCCTTAGTGCTGGGTTCAGGTCAATTTATTCCAGGGTTTGAAGAACAATTGATCGGGCATCAAGCGGGTGATCATGTTGTTGTGAATGTATCCTTCCCTGATCCTTATCAAGCGGCACATTTGGCAGGTAAAGAAGCACGTTTTGAAACGGATGTAAAATCAGTGGCAAAAGCCATCACGCCAAATGATGAAGATGCTTTAGCAAGCATGTTGAATTTTGATGATGCTGCGGCCTTGCGTGACGATGCTATGCAGCGTTTATCCAAAGAAGCAGAAGAAGCTACGTATCTAAGCGCACATGATGCCGTGTTAGAATCATTGTTGGCTGCAAACTCAATTGAACTACCTGCTCGCTTGGTAGATGAAGAAATGAAATCAACCATTCAACGTGTCACGCAGAATATGAAGCAACAAGGTGTGGACATGAAGGATGAAATGCTGACTGATGATGCATTTCGTTCAGAAGTTCGTGAGCGTTCAGAGCATAATTTGAAAGCGTCTATTTTGATTCAAACGGTACGCAAAGAAGCCAATGTTGAATTGGATGAAGCAAAGGTAGATGAAGAATTAGAAAACTTATCCAAGCAATATCCTGCTGAACAGCATGATGCCTTTGTCAATTGGATGAAAAGTCAAGAAAGTGAAATGTCTGGCTTGCGAGATCGTTTGTTGGAAAAAGAATGCATTGCTTATGTATTATCGACGAGTCATATCCAAGAAAATAACAAAGCACTATCAGTTTGGCAGCAAGAACAAGATGGTAAGGAAGCCTAAACATCATCAAGCTTGTATCATGATAACTGTTCAGGTTACGGCGTATTTTTTAGCGAAGGAGTAGTGATGAATTTAGTACCGATGGTTGTAGAAAAAACGTCACGCGGTGAGCGTTCATATGATATTTTTTCACGCTTACTGAAAGAAAGAATTATTTTTCTAAGTGGTCAAGTTGATGATCATATGGCGAATTTAATTACCGCACAGTTGCTTTTTTTAGAAGCAGAAGCACCCGATAAAGATATTTATATGTATATCAATAGCCCCGGTGGCGTGGTGACATCAGGCATGGCGATTTATGATACCATGCAATATATTCGTTGTGATGTATCCACGTTGTGTGTGGGGCAAGCTGCGAGTATGGGCGCACATCTTTTGGCATCGGGCGCACCCGGTAAGCGTTATGCCTTGCCGAATGCACGGGTGATGATTCATCAGCCTTTGGGTGGTTTTCAAGGTCAAGCGACTGATATTGAAATTCATGCACGCGAAATTTTGAAATTGAAAGAACATATGAATGAAATGATGGCTAAACATACAGGGCAGCCATTGGAAAAAGTGAATAATGATGTTGAGCGTGATTATTTTTTAACAGCGCAAGAAGCATGTGATTATGGTTTGATTGATAAAGTCCTAACATCTCGTGAAGAAGTTAAAAAAAGTTAAGTACGTGAACACTGCATCATGGATTGATTCGATATTGAGCTTGGATATACCGCGTAATCATTGATTTTATTCGTCATCCTCGGGTGCTTGTATCGAGGATCTATCAACAGATATTTCCGATAAATTAATTTCTTGAAAACTAGGTGAATGAAAGCGTTACGGCAGATGTCGGATTGATGAATTATAGAGGCTGGAGATGAAGTATGACTACAAAAAATAATGGTGAAACTACCCTTTTTTGCTCTTTTTGCGGTAAAAACCAGCATGATGTAAAGAAACTCATTGCAGGTCCTACTGTTTTTATTTGTGATGAATGCATTGAATTATGCAATGATATTATGCTTGAAGAACTTTCTGAAAAAAATGATACAACGGAAAACAAATCAACTTCTTTACCTAAACCAGCTGAAATTAAGGGATTTTTAGATGATTATGTGATTGGTCAGGATTCCGCAAAACGCATGCTTTCCGTAGCTGTGTATAACCATTATAAAAGAATTCGGCATAATGAAACAAATGATGTTGAAATTTCTAAAAGTAATGTGTTGTTATTAGGTCCAACAGGCAGTGGTAAGACATTGTTGGCGCAAAGCTTGGCTCGTTTTTTTGATGTGCCTTTTGTGATGGCAGATGCCACTACATTAACTGAAGCAGGTTATGTGGGTGAGGATGTTGAAAACATCATTCTTAAACTGTTGCAAGCATCCAATCATGATGTGGAACGTGCCCAACATGGTATTATTTACATTGATGAAATTGATAAATTATCGCGTAAATCTGAGTCTCCTTCGATTACGCGTGATGTGTCAGGAGAGGGTGTACAACAAGCTTTATTGAAGTTGATTGAAGGTACTGTTGCAAATGTACCGCCACAAGGTGGTCGTAAAAACCCACAACAAGAATTTATTGCTGTGGATACAACCAATATATTATTTATTTTAGGTGGTGCTTTTGCAGGTCTCGAAAAACTCATTGAATCACGGGGTAAAACACGTTCAATAGGTTTTGGAGCCAATGTGGTTGCTGAAGATGAAGAAGATATTGGTGAATTATTGGCGCAAGTAGAACCCGAAGATTTAATTAAATTTGGTCTTATTCCTGAGTTGGTGGGCAGGCTTCCTGCTGTTGCAACGTTGAGCTTGTTGGATAAAAAATCCTTATTAAAAATTCTTACGGAACCAAAAAATGCCTTGGTGAAACAATATCAAGCGCTTTTATCTTATGACCAAGTTGATTTATCATTTACAGATGGTGCGTTGGATGCCATTGCTGAGCAAGCGATGAAGCGTAAAACGGGTGCGCGTGGGTTGCGTGCAATTATGGAAAATAGCATGTTGGATGTGATGTATGATATTCCAACGCTAGGCAATGTTGAAAAATGTATTATCAATGAGAAAGTTATTGACGATCATGAAAAACCAGTGTTGATGTTTAAGGCTGATGAGGCCGCTGCTTAGTTAGGGCTTCGGAAATAAATAATTGTTCCAGTTATGTGAAGGATAAGAGTTCGGATTCAAGGCACAGTATTTGGCGCATAGCATGGCTATGTGACTAATGCTACAACGCAGAAGGTGAACTTTTAGACCAACAGAATGGGATGATTATTTATTTCCGCGGCCCTTAAGCTTGATACAAGTCCGATAACGTCTTCGGAATCATGGTAAGGAGTTTATTTTGGCTGAATGGATCAATGAAAGCGAGGATGATGTAGAGAATATGGAATCAGGCACGCTGCCTGTTTTGCCCTTGCGCGATATTATTGTTTTCCCACATATGATTGTTCCTTTGTTTGTAGGGCGTGAAAAAAGTGTTCATGCACTGGATGAAGTGATGCAATCAGGTAAGAAAATTTTACTTTTAGCGCAAAAAGATGCCAATAAAGATGATCCAAGTGTGGATGATTTACATCGCGTTGGAACCCTTGGAAATATTTTGCAAATGCTAAAACTTCCTGATGGCACGATTAAAGTGTTGGTGGAAGGTGGCCCTCGTGTATCTATTTTGGATATGCAAGATGATGAACAAGTGGTTCATGCCCACTATGAATACCTTGCAGAAACTGAAGAAGATTCGAATGAATGTGAAGCGGTTGCTAAAACAATTGAGCAACAATTTAATGCCTATGTAAAATTGAATAAGAAAACGCCACCAGAAGTGTTGGTATCCATTGCTTCGGTTGAAGAAACAGACAAACTAGCAGATACGATTGCTTCTCATTTGAATTTAAAACTTGAAGATAAACAAGCCTTGCTAGAAACCGCGAGTGTGATTGGACGTCTTGAACTTTTGTATGGTCATATGGAAGCAGAGATGGAAATTTTACAAGTGGATAAGCGTATTCGTACCCGTGTCAAACGTCAGATGGAAAAATCGCAGCGTGAATATTATTTATCTGAGCAAATGAAGGCGATTCAAAAAGAATTAGGCGACGATGAAACACAGAGTGATTTGGATGCTTTGGCTGAAAAAATTGAAACTTTAGGTTTATCTTCTGAAGCACAAGAAAAAGCAAAATCTGAGTTGAAACGTTTAAAGATGATGCCGCCGATGAGTGCCGAAGGAACCGTTGTCCGTAATTATTTGGATTGTTTGTTAGAATTACCATGGAAAAAGCGTACACGTGTTCGTAAGGATTTGGATGCTGCGGAAGCGATTCTTAATGAAGATCATTTTGGTTTAGATAAAGTAAAAGAACGAATTTTAGAGCATTTGGCAGTCTTACAACGTGTTCGTAAAGTAAAAGGATCGATTCTTTGCTTGGTGGGACCTCCCGGTGTGGGTAAGACATCATTGGGCGAATCGATTGCCCGTGCTACAGGGCGTAAATTTGTTCGTATGAGTTTGGGTGGTATGCGTGATGAAGCCGAAATTCGAGGGCATCGTCGTACTTATATCGGTTCTATGCCTGGAAAACTGATGCAATCGATAAAAAAAACGGGTGTGAAGAATCCACTTATTTTATTGGATGAAATTGATAAAGTTGGAGCAGATTTTAGGGGCGATCCATCCTCGGCGTTATTGGAAGTCTTGGATCCTGAACAAAATAGCACCTTTGCCGATCATTATCTTGAAGTAGATTATGATTTATCGGAAGTGATGTTTATTACCACAGCCAATAGTTTGAATATTCCAAGGCCGTTATTGGATCGTATGGAAGTGATTCGTTTATCGGGTTATACAGAGGCTGAGAAACTCTCCATTGCCAAGCGTTACTTGTTTCCTCAGCAAATGAAAAATCATGGTTTGAAAGCATCCAATGTGAAAATTGTCGATAAAGCATTGGTGGATGTGATTCGTTATTATACGCGTGAGGCAGGTGTTCGAGGGCTTGATCGTGTTTTAGCAAAAATATGTCGAAAAATAACACGTTCGCTCGTTCAAAACGCTTCTGAAACATTGATAACGCTTAAAAAGAGTGATTTGGAAACTTACTTAGGTGTTCGGAAATATGACTTTGGTATGGCTGAATCGGAAGCGCAAGTGGGTGTGGTCACAGGTCTTGCATGGACGGAAGTAGGTGGTGAGTTATTGCAAATAGAAACAGCACTGATGCCTGGTAAGGGAAAATTGACGATGACAGGGCAACTTGGTGATGTCATGCAGGAATCTATTCAAGCAGCGTTTACCTATGTGCGTTCACGCGCTGATAGCTTAGGTCTCAAGCCTAACTTTCATCAAAAAGTGGATATTCATGTGCATGTCCCTGAAGGTGCAATTCCTAAAGATGGACCGTCTGCAGGTTTGGCAATGGCCACATCAATTGTTTCTGCATTAACTGGTATTACAGTCAAAAAAGAAGTATGTATGACAGGCGAAATCACCTTGCGTGGTAAAGCGTTGCCGATTGGTGGTTTGAAAGAAAAGTTGTTAGCTGCTCATCGTGGTGGTTTGACAGAAGTCATTATTCCGAAAGAAAACCGCAAGGATTTAAAAGAGATTCCTGATAACATTTTAGCGGATTTTAAAATCTATGCGATATCCGATATGGATGAAGTTTTAAAGCATGCCTTGACGCATGTTCCTGCGGGAATGAGTATGCCCACCAATTTTATACGCGATTCCATTGTTGATATATATTTAGATAATACTTCTGTATCAGCGCATTAATTGGGTGAATTTTTAAAGTTATGATACATATGAAGCACATGCTTCATATGATTTTTTGGAGGATAGGTTGAATAAAGCAGATTTGATTAACCATGTAGTAGAAGATGCAAAATTAAGTAAAGCAGATGCCGCAGGAGCAGTCGAAGCAGTATTAAGTGGTATTGCGAGCGCATTGGGTAATGATGATACAGTAAGCCTTGTAGGTTTTGGTACTTTTTCAGTTGTAGAGCGTGCCGCACGTACTGCTCGCAATCCGCGTACAGGTGAACCTATTCAAGTTGCAGCCTCTAAAGCTCCAAAATTTAAAGCAGGTAAAGCATTAAAAGACGCAGTGAAATAAAAACTTGCAATGATAAATCGCGGCGATATTATTCGCCGCGTTGAAGCGGGGTAACTTGCTTCAAGGGCGCTTAGCTCAGCTGGTAGAGCACCGCCCTTACAAGGCGGTGGCCGTAGGTTCGAGTCCTACAGCGCCCACCATTTTCCCTTATAGGGAAACAAGCAAATAATATTTATTTGTTTGGAGCGGTAGTTCAGTTGGTTAGAATGCCGGCCTGTCACGCCGGAGGTCGCGAGTTCGAGTCTCGTCCGCTCCGCCATTTAGCTGTCCGACAACAGCCTAAGAAGCCTGTAAGCCTAGTGTTTGCAGGCTTTTTTATTGCCCAAATGTTTCACAACTATCGTTATTCAAGTATGGACGTATCGTCATGATCGAATTATTTATCGAATATCGAATGTTTTTAAAACAACAGATCCTCGATACAAGCACTCAAGGGTGACAATGCATATTACATGCTAACCTCATACTTGAATAACTATATTCAATACGATTATAAAATAGGATTTGTTCATTTTTTACCTATATTTTTCAGCCTTTTTGCTTGCTGAATGATCTTTTTACGTTTTATAGTGTCCATGACAAGCGCTTATTGTATGTTTTTGAATCCTCTCACATATAAAAGGAAAACCTATGACTGTTCGTAAGATATTAATTTACCCTGATGCGGTTTTATTACAGGTGGCAAAACCTGTCGAAGATCCTTGTTCGGATGAAATTAAAGCATTGGTACAAGATATGGCAGATACCATGTATGATGCACCCGGTGTTGGATTGGCTGCTCCGCAAGTGGGCGTATCACTACGTTTAGCCATTACTGATACTGATTGGCGTAGTGGTCGCTATGATAATGAAGACGAGGAAAAAGAAGAAACACCTCAAAAAAACTTAAAAGTATGGATCAATCCAGAATTTATATCGCGTAATGATTCACTATCCACGCATGAAGAAGGCTGCCTATCTGTCCCTGAAGTTTATGAAGATGTGGAACGCCCGAATGAAGTCCGTTTACGTTGGCTCGATTTAGATGGTATTCAACATGAAAAAGATTTTGAAGGTTTTGAAGCGGTTGCTTTACAACATGAATTTGACCACTTAGATGGCAAGCTATTTGTTGATTATTTATCACCGTTAAAACGTAAAATGATTCGCAAAAAAATGATTAAATTCTACCAAAATTAAAAGGATTGTAACGATGCGAATTGTTTTTGCTGGAACACCAGGGTTTTCAGTGCCTTGTTTGGAAGCGTTCATGCAACACCCTGATATGGATGTGGTGGGCGTTGTCTCACAGCCTGATCGAAAATCGGGTAGAGGCATGAAACTTACCCCAAGCCCTGTTAAAAAAGCAGCCTTAGCTGCCAATATTGATGTGTTAACGCCAGTTACTTTGCGTGATAACGCTGATGCACTGGCTTGGTTAGAGCAGAAGCATGCTGATTTTTTGGTTGTGGTTGCTTTTGGCATGATATTACCTAAAACTTGGTTGAAGATGCCTAATATTGCGCCCATCAACGTGCATGCTTCCTTATTACCTCGTTGGCGTGGCGCAGCACCGATTGAACGCGCTTTGTTAGCAGGGGATCAAGAAACAGGCGTATGTGTGATGCATATGGACGAAGGTTTGGATACAGGTGGTATTTATGCTGTCAAAACATTAGCAATCACCGAAGATCATACAGGTTCGGATTTATGGTTCTCATTATCCTCATTGGGCGCTGATTTACTAATGGAGACCTTGCCCAAGATAGCCAATGGCTTGAGCGATCAAGCACAGTCAGACAAGGGTATGACATACGCTAAAAAATTGAGCAATGATGAACGAGTCATTGATTGGAACATGATCGCCAGTTCCATTGATTGTGTGGTGCGTTGCTTTGCTCCGAAACCAGCGGCTCGAACCTTATATCAAGGAAAATGGATGAAAGTATTACAAGGCGAAGTGCTATCAAACACAAGTCATGCAGATGCAGGTCAGGTTTTATCAACGGCTGAAGGCTTAGATGTCGCATGTGGTGAGGGTGGCGTGTATCGTATTCATACATTACAAATGGAAGGCAAAAAAGCCATGCAAGCCAAAGATTTTTTGCGTGGTGCAAGCTTGCAACAAGGGGATATGCTCGGTCAATGAAAACATCCGATTTTAATTTTGAGTTACCTGAGCATTTAATTGCCAAACGCCCCTTAAAAGAACGTGATGCCTCCCGTTTATTGGTGATGGGTGAAGATGATTTAAGTCATGCGCATACCCGTGATTTGGTTGATTTGGTGAAACCCGGTGATGTATGGGTCATCAATGATACTCGGGTGATTCCTGCACGACTGTTAGGGCAACGTCCTAGCGGTGGAAAGGTTGAAATTCTATTGCTTGAACCTTTGGATGTACCCAATGTTTGGACAGCTTGGGGAAAGGCGAATAAACCCTTGAAACAAGGGGATCAAATTATCATTGCTGATGGTTTTATAGTCGAAGTATTGAAGCGAGAGGGCAAGGAAGTGGAAGTTCGTTTGTTGGCAAAGGATGTCCCGAATGCCATCGAAACTTACGGACACATGCCGTTGCCACCTTATATTGATCGCCCTGATTCAGATGAAGATAAATTGCGTTATCAAACGGTGTTTGCCGAACATGATGGGGCAGTGGCTGCGCCAACGGCTGGCTTGCATTTAACAAAAAATATCATGCGCAAGATGGAAGCGGCAGGTGCGAGTTTTGCACATATTACCTTGCATGTTGGACCAGGGACATTTCAACCCGTGCAAGTGGATGATGTTCATTCACATGTGATGCATGAAGAAGTGTATATTGTTTCTGAAGATGCGGCGAAAATGATAAATCAAGCCAAAGCCGATGGACGACGTGTGGTGGCAGTAGGTACAACCAGTTTGCGAACTTTGGAAGCTGCTTCAAACGATGGCGTGATTTGCGCTGGTAAAAATCGTACAGATATTTTTATTTATCCAGGGTATCACTTTCAAATGGTTGATGCTTTGGTCACTAATTTTCATTTACCGCAATCCACTTTATTGATGTTGGTGGCAGCATTAACAGGTAAAGAACGTATTTTAGCAACGTATCAACATGCCATTGAAGAAGAATATCGTTTTTATTCCTATGGCGATGCCATGTTTGTTCCAAGGTTGACGTGATGAACATCATGTTGGCGCAATGCGCTCCACGTGTGGGTGAGATACAAAATAATCTTGCCATGATGTTAGATGTGATGCTGAAAGCGGAACAACAAGCTGTAGATATTTTGGTTTTTCCAGAGCTATCGTTGACGGGTTACCCCCCTGAAGATTTATTGTTACGAGATTCTTTTTTAGAAGCTGTGGAGAAAGCCGTTGAGGATTTGATTCACGCATCGACATCCGTTGCGGTCATTTTTGGTGCGCCACGTCGTCGTTCAAAGGGTTTGCAAAACAGTGCGTTTCTTTGTCAAAATCAAGCTTGTTTGGGCGTGTATGATAAACAATGTTTACCCAATTATGGTGTGTTTGATGAACGTCGTTATTTTGAAAGCGGTGAAGGAAATAATGTTTTTCATGTCGGTGATAAGCGTATTGCTTTGGGAATTTGCGAAGATTTTTGGCAAGCAAACTGGCGTGAAAAACAAACTGAAAAACAATGTGATGTTTATATATTCTTGAATGCTTCACCCTTTTATTTGGGTAAACAAGCCAAACGCGAAGCGATGACATCAGTCGCAGCAAAACAATGGCAAACGCCTGTGGTGTATGTCAATCCTGTGGGTGGTCAAGATGAAGTGGTGTTTGATGGTGGTTCACATGTGATGAATGCACAGGGTGAATTATTGCAACGCATGGATTTATTTGCGAATGATGTGGTCTCTGTAGATATACACCTTCAAGCTTCTGTTATCGCTGATTTACCAAATCGAATGAGTCAATTGCATGATGCTTTGGTCATGGGCTTGCGTGATTATGTGCATCGTAATGGCTGTAAACAGGTTGTACTGGGCTTATCAGGCGGCATTGATTCGGCAGTGACGGCGGTGATTGCTGTGGAAGCTTTGGGTGCTGACAATGTGTTGGGTGTTTTATTGCCATCCGAATATTCCAGCGATCATTCATTGGCAGATGCGCATGCTTTGGTGAAAAATTTAGGTATTGAATCCACAGTCTTACCGATTGCTAAAGGTGTGGATTGTGTGAATAGGATGTTGAGCGATGTGTTTTCAGCATGGGGCAAACGTGAAGCGGATGTGACGGAAGAAAACATTCAGGCTCGTATGCGAGGGCTTTTATTGATGGCGATATCCAATAAAACAGGGTGCATGTTGCTAACTACGGGCAATAAATCGGAAATGGCAGTGGGTTATGCGACCTTGTATGGGGATATGTCGGGTGGATTTTCAGTTTTAAAAGATGTGTATAAAACGGATGTTTTTTCTTTAGCGAATCACCTGAACCGAGATGTGGAAGTCATCCCTCAAAATACCATTGATAAACCACCATCCGCTGAACTACGCCCTGATCAAAAAGATTCTGATTCATTGCCTGATTATGATGTCTTGGATGCGATTTTAGAGGCAAGCATTGAAGAACGTTTGTCCGTGGATGATATTGCTGCACGAGGATTTGATAGGGATGAAGTCGTACGTGTTGTAGGCATGGTAAAAAACAATGAATACAAGCGCCGCCAAGCGCCACCTGCTGTCAAAGTAACACCATGTGCCTTTGGACGGGATCGCCGATACCCGATGACGCATGGTTTTATTGAAAGATAAAACTTGCTAAAGAATGAGCTTTCGACATAATGCGCCGCGTTCGTTTTGCCCTGCCAAGTCTGGCGGGATAACTCTAAGGAAGGGTGGCAGAGCGGCCGAATGCACCGGTCTTGAAAACCGGCGAAGGTAAAACTTCCGTGGGTTCAAATCCCACCCCTTCCGCCATTTAATCCTTCGTGATGGATGTTTTAGCCCCGTTGTTTTTGATGATACCAGTAAATGACGGCTAAAATTTTATCGGCATAGCCAGCGACTTGATCAGGTTACAACATTTCTGCACCACGAGTTTAATAACTAATGTTACGCCCCCAGCATCTTCATCCTCTGTAATTCCTTAAAAAATAACCTTAGAGATTTGATATAAAGCTGTCGTTTTAAGGCAAAAGTATTCATCATTTTTAATGATGCTTCATGTCTCTAACTGAGCCGCCATATATAGAGAGATGAAGACGTGCTTACGCTTTGTGCTTTTTATTTTGGTTGGAAACTTTGCCAGGTAGTTTACTTTTAAGGTAAGGATAAAATGTTTATTAATTTCTTTGTGCACAAACGTTATTATTTTACTTACTTTTTAGATTCCCAATTAAAAGACCACGGCTATGACAGTAGGTCTAATACCAGTAAATAATGCAGATTTCCTATGATTTTGTTTAGACTTCGCGGCATGGATATTCAACAACAACTGACTTTATTATCGCGTGGCACATTAGAAATCTTACCGAAGGGTGGTTTAGAGGCAAAATTACGCCTCGCAGCCAAAGAAAATCGCCCTTTGCGTGTCAAAGCGGGTTTTGATCCAACCGCACCTGATTTGCATTTAGGTCATACGGTTTTATTAGAAAAACTACGTCAATTTCAACAATGTGGTCATCAAGTGGTGTTTTTGATTGGTGATTTCACAGGCATGATTGGTGATCCAACGGGTAAAAATGAAACCCGTCCGCCGCTCACTCAAGATGATGTACTTGCCAATGCTGAAACGTATAAACAGCAAGTGTTCAAAGTATTGGATGCTGAAAAGACAGAAGTTCGCTTTAATTCTGAATGGTTTGGCAAGATGAGTGCCGCCGACATGATTCAGTTGGCAGGAAAATCGACTGTGGCGCGCATGTTGGAACGGGATGATTTTGAAAAACGTTACAAAGGTGGGCAATCCATTGCCATTCATGAATTTTTGTACCCCTTGGTGCAAGGTTATGATTCAGTCGCCTTGGATGCCGATATTGAATTGGGTGGGAATGACCAAAAGTTTAATTTATTGATGGGTCGGCAGTTGCAGGAGTCATACAAAAAAACACCGCAAGTCATTATGACCATGCCATTGTTGGAAGGTCTTGATGGTGTTCAAAAAATGTCCAAATCATTGCATAACTATATTGCGATTGAAGATGCTGCGAGTGATCAATTTGGCAAATTGATGTCGGCATCGGATGATTTAATGGTGCGATACTATGAATTATTAACCGATGTCAGTTTGGACACCGTGCAAGCCATGCACCCGATGGAAGCTAAAAAACAATTGGCTGCACGCATTGTAGCTCGCTTTCATGGTGAAGAAGCAGGGCAACAGGCACGTGAAGGTTTTGAAAAACAGTTTGCCAAAAAACAAGTGCCTGATGATATTCCAGAAGCATCATTAGCGGCTGAAGATGGTTCTTTATGGTTGGTGAAAGCATTGAGTCAGACAGGTTTAACGGCTTCCAATGGCGAAGGTATGCGCTTGATAAAACAAGGTGCTGTTTCTGTCGATGGTGAAAAAGTTACCGATAAAGATGTTTCATTGCCTATAGGCGGAGCATATTTAATCAAGTGCGGAAAACGTCGTTTTCTTCATTTGACGATTACTGCATGACCATCCATTTCCATATAGGTTTTACAAAACTCAAACACCTTGCCTTATTTATGTTGTTGGGCATGTATGGTGTAAATATTGCTATTTCAGGGGAAACGATGACATCTCACCAATATACCAATGCGCTGATTCATGAAGCGAGTCCATATTTGCAACAACATGCCCATAACCCTGTCAACTGGTATCCGTGGGGTGAGGAAGCCTTTGCAAAGGCAAAACGTGAAAACAAACCTATTTTCTTATCCATTGGTTATGCCACATGCCATTGGTGTCATGTCATGGAACATGAATCCTTTGAAGATGAAGATGTTGCGGCATTGATGAATGAAACTTTTGTATCCATCAAGGTGGATCGTGAAGAACGCCCTGATATTGATCAAGTCTATATGCAAGTGGCGCAAATGATGAATGGTTCAGGGGGCTGGCCGCTGACCATTCTGATGACTGCCGATAAAAAACCATTTTATGCTGGAACGTATATTCCCAAAAACAGTCATGGCGGACGAATTGGCATGATGATTCTTGTGCCTAAAGTGCATGAGTTATGGCTCAACAATCGTGAAAAGCTGGAGGAATCGGCAAGTCAAATCAGTGAAACATTGAAGAAACAAGGTGAGATGGCTGCGCTTCAAGGTGAATTAAAAGGGAAAACTTGGGTGAAAGCGGCTGTAACGTCGATGAATCAAAGTTTTGATGAACAACATGCTGGTTTTGGTGGCGCACCCAAATTTCCAAGCCCACATAAATTATTGTTCTTATTGCGTGAAGCAACACGCAGCCACGATAGCGTGAGCCTTCATCGTGTGGAAGCAACACTCGATGCCATGCGAGCAGGTGGCATCTTTGATCAAATCGGCTTTGGTTTTCATCGTTATTCTACTGATGCGGCTTGGTTATTGCCTCATTTTGAGAAAATGTTGTATGACCAAGCGATGTTGATGCTCGCTTATACCGAAGCTTATCAAGCGACAGGGCATGAACGACATGCCAAAGTGGTGCGTGAAATTGCCGACTATATTTTAAGAGATATGACCGATAGCACAGGTGGATTTTATTCAGCCGAAGATGCCGATTCAGAAGGCGTAGAAGGCAAGTTTTACCTTTGGAACAATGTCGAACTTGAACCCATTTTGGGTAAAATTGATGCCAGCATTGCCCAACAGATGTTCCAAATCCGTGATGAAGGCAACTTCCATGATGAAGCAACGGGACAAAGGACAGGCGAAAACATCCCCCATTTAGCTGCTTGGAATGAAGATACATTATCGCCGCAACTCGAAGGCATTCGTCAACGTCTTCTGGATGCACGAAGTACACGTATTCGCCCGTTTTTAGATGATAAAATACTTACGGATTGGAATGGTTTGATGATGGCTGCATTGGCAAAATCAGGGCGTGTTTTGCATGAAGACAGCTATATTCAGGCAGCACAAAAAAGTGCTGATTTCTTATTAAATACCATGCAAACGAAACATGGTTTATGGCATCGTTATCGTCATGGTGATGCAGCCATTGAAGCTCACTTAGATGATTATGCGTTTTTGACGTGGGGTTTGATTGAGTTGTATGAAGCCAATTTCGATGCCCGTTATCTGCAATCTGCGATGCATTTCAACCAAAGCATGTTGGAAAAATTTCAAGGAACATCAGGCGCGTTATTTCTCACAGCGAACGATGCCGAAACCCTTCTTGTTCGACCTTTGGATGCATGGGATGGTGCTTTACCATCAGGCAATGCAGTGGCTGCGCATAATCTTATTCGTTTATCACGCATGAGCAGTGATATGACCTTAGATGATGCAGCAGAAAAAATATTCCGTCATTTTTCACCGTTATTGCAACAAGCACCTGTAGGTTTTACCCATATGTTATCGGCTTGGTCGATGTCCGAACAAGAAAGTATCGAGATTGTCTTGGCAGGGGATCGACATAGCTTGGAAGGTCAGGCTTTTTTAACGGCCATCAACCAACTTTATTTGCCTTATGCTGTGGTGATTTGGCGCGATGAGGCAAGTATGGCATTGATTCCATTTATCAAGCTTCAATCATCTGTAAACGGCAAGGTAACGGCTTATGTATGTCGTAACTTTCAATGCAATCAACCCGTTACAAGCGTTGAAAAGATGCTGCATTTGTTAGAAAAATCGCCAAATTAACACGCAAAAAAGGATGTTATAGATGAAAAAAATAATCATGGGTTTGATGTTATCAATGGCTGTTATTATTTCAGCACATGCCACAGATTTTAAATGGATAAACAATCAAGGTGACATTCATGTGTTGTCACATGATTACAAAAATAAACCCGTGGTGGTGCATATTTGGGCATCTTGGTGTGGGCCTTTCGGGCTGAAATGCCTGACATGTCCGCATGGCTCAAAAAACATCCTGAAGTAAGCATTCTCCCTGTTTCTTTGGATTCAGATTTGGAAACAGCGCAAGCGTTTTTGAAATCACACAACATTGATTTACCAGCTTTATTAACCGATCAAGAGCAAGCAGGGCATTTGGGTATTCGCGGCTTACCCACCACGATTTTAATCAACAAACAAGGGCAAATGATTGATCGACGTGTTGGTATGCAAGATTGGAGTTATCCTGCATGGTCGAATGAAGTATTGGCATTGTTTAGCGATACGATAGACAAAAAATAAGCAAATAGTGTCGTAACGATTCAGCATCTTTTGGAAGTGCGGCTTTAGCCACACCCTGATGCTTCATTTGGCGCGGCTAAAGCCGCACTTTCAAGTTTATTGACTGATGTTACGCATGAACTTGATGGATTTCAGCGTGATGAGATACCAATGTATGATGATTGAGTTTCAATAAACTCATTTTTTCACCCCAAACACAACCCGTATCTAAACCAATCACATGTTTTTCTTTATTGACCAAACCCATCGCTGCCCAATGACCAAACACCACATGACAGTCTTTTTTCCATGCCAATGTTGAATGTTGAAACCAAGGTTTTTCACGCTTACAACTGGCTTCACCCGAACGAACATCCCAGTTGAAAACACCTTGTTGTGTGCAATAGCGGGTGCGTGTCAAGACAGCAATGGTGAACATCAATTGATCGTGTTTGTTGGTCGGTTGAGTGGCTGAAAAGCGAGTTTTTTGAAGCTTTTGGCAAAAGTCTTGCCAATGTTTACTTCTCAACACCGATTCCACTTTATTGGCACGTTGCTTGGCTTCTTTTAATGTCCAATGAGGATGCAAACCTGCATGCACCATGCACCATTCTTTTTTTGCATCATGGTGCAAGAGCGGTCGAAAACGTAACCATTCCACCAATTCATGCGCATCAGAAGCATCCAACACTTGTTTTAATGTATCACGTGGATAATCACGCCCGCCTGCTGCCTTTTCTAATAAATGTAAATCATGATTGCCCAAGACACACACACAGGCATCACCTAATCCTTTTAAGAAACGCAATGTTTCTAGCGATTTCGGACCTCGATTGACCAAGTCTCCAACGCACCACAAGACATCATGTTTAGGATTAAAATGCACCTTATCCAATACACGACGCAAAGCGTTGTAACAGCCTTGAATATCACCCACAACATAAGTGCTCATTTAAATCACTCGCTGCAATAAATCGATCAATTCTTCATGGCTTAACAGAATGGGATTGCCCGACATACTACCACCACTGATATGTTCAATAACTCGCTCGATATCAGCATACCCCATGCCCCAATCGGATAATTTAGACATAGCTAAGTGTTCTGAATACGTTTGTAGTGTTGTAAGTAAGGCTTCTTGAGCTTGGCAATCATTTAAACTCATATCCTGTGCAAACAAACGCCCCACGCGAGCATATTTGATCAAGGCTGGATTGTTCCTGTCACGCTGTTGCATGGCTTGGATGTTTAAAGCAGTGGCTTGATACAATAATGCACCACATGCCACCCCGTGCGGTATCGGGAAAAAAGCTCCCAAAGGCGATGCCAAACCATGCACCGAACCCAAACCTGCATTGGCAAGCGTCAAACCCGATATCGATGAGGCATACAACATGGAGCTCGTGCCTCAATATTTTGTCCATCGTCACATGCAGCCAATAAACCTCGTTGAATCGCTTGCAAACCACTCCATGCCAAGGCATCCGTCATCGGGTTCGCACCTTTGGCAACATACGATTCCAATAATTGCGTAAATGCATCCATGCCACATGCTGCGGTAACATGAGTGGGGCAACTGATGGTCAATTCAGGGTCAAGTACAATGTGTTTTGGAACCAGTGTGACATCACGAAACGATTTCTTAAATCCCTGTTGACCCATCTGTGAAATCACTGCATTTTTACTGGTTTCTCCGCCTGTGCCTGCGGTGGTTGGTACGGCAATGAATGGCGTGGTGATACCCGCGAAGGTTTTATGATGTCCAACCCCTTCTAAATATGCCATCACAGAATCAGCTGTCGGTAACAAGCCTGCCACAGCTTTAGCCGCACCGACCGTACTACCGCCGCCAATCGCTAAGACAACATCAATATGCTTTGCATGGTAACGCATCACGACATCATCCAACCATTCAGGCGATGGCTCATGCGAAATTGTTTCACGATGCAGTGTAAAACTGGATGAAAGATGTTGATATAACTCTGAACATAAAGGAGAAGCATCAAAAGATGTTCCACCTGTAATCAGCAAGACCTTTGAACCAAAATCTTTTAATAAATCAGATATTAGTACACGCTGTCCAACACCAAAATGAATGTGTGGTGTCGCAGCAAAAGAAAATGAATGAATCATGATTTTGAAAATACTTTTCTCAAAATTTCAGTAGTTCGTTTCGCAGGATTTTTACGAATAGCGGCTTCTTCTGTTCCCATGTAATGAAAAATACCACGCAATGCCCCTTGGGTGACATGTTGTTGTAAATTCGATTGAATGTTGGGCACAAATGGCATGGATTGATATTTTCCCATAACGCGATTGTAGGCTTGAATCGCACCCACTTGATTCAATGTTTGTTGAATGATGGGTTGCATTTCATTGCTTAAAGAACCACTCATTTTACCTTTGAAATAGCTTGTCGCTGCGTCATTGGGGCCTTGCAAAATAGCCCGTGCATCTTGGACACTCATGCTACGAATCGCCTGTAAAAATATTCTTTTCGCTTTAGGTGTAGCAGCTTCAGCCGCACGGTTCAATTTCAATTCCAAATCATCCATAAGTGAGCCTGCACCAACGGATGTTAACAATGATTTGACACGTTTTAAGCTATCAGGAAGAGGGATGTGAATCTTAGCATCCGAATCAAAACCATTTTTTTGACTTAATTGCGTTACCACACGTTCAGAACCCACTTTTAAGGCATCTTTTAAACCTTTGACAATATCCGAGGAACTTAAAGCCGTGTTGATACTTTGTGGCACAGCGATTGTTTTATTGAGGTCTTGCACCTGACTACTTAAATTTCCAAGTTGACTCATCCAATCACCCGCATGAGCTGTGGATACCATCAAACAACTACATAAACCCAATACAAATTTTAATTTCATTCCCGCTCCTTTTTAAATATAGTCATTCAAGCATGAAAGTATCGTCATCCTATGCTCTTAGCATGCTTTGGAAGTGGGGGGATATCGGCGGCCCGAAAAAAAAATAGTAGGGGCGAAATAACCACATCGAAAAGAAAAAAAACAAAAA
>JAUZQM010000012.1 GCA_030950985.1 Mariprofundaceae bacterium
CTAAAGCCGCACTTCCGAAATAATGAAAGTATCGTCATGCCCGAGTTCTTTTATCGGGCATCTTATGTTTAAAAAAAAGACCCTCGACATAAGCACTCGAGGGTGACGGTTTTTTTCATCAAAATGCGGACTGTTTTTCAATCATTATTCAGCAGACTTAGGGCGATAAACGACCAACTTTTCGTGCAATACATCCCAAATATTTTCAGGTAGTTCTCGATTTGTAACCCACAATATCGCAGCAAAATCATCCACATTCACATCTTCAAAGCTCTCAAATAAATGAATCGTTTTGGGTAAAGTATTGGCACGTATCCACCAATCCATACTGGGATTTTCACGTTCATCGACAAAAGCAATGGCTTCTTCATTGACCACATGCGCCGAAACCCGTGTAATATTTATTTTTGGACATTCTACTTTCCAACCCAACTCACGCCCTAAGATGTCTACAGGAATGGTTTTTCCCACATCAGATGCAGTGGTCAACACTGCTTTGGCATGCAATAAATCAGCCACATATTCAGCCCAAGCATTGGCACCGCCGACATGTCCAGACAGCACAGGAATCACATATTGCCCTGCATCATCCACCACCAATACACCGGGATCTTCATCTTTTGAGACCATGTGTGGCGCAATCAAACGCACCACAGCTCCCAACGATACAAAATAAATAAGTTGATCGTAATCACGAAACATCAAAGGAATTTGCGCGCGCAAAGGGCCTTCATAAGCCTTCACTGGATGATCAAGATGACTAAATACATGTGCAAATTTCATCGATGTGATGATGTCCACTTGCGCTAGTTTGGGTGCAAGTTCAGCCGCTTGTGCTGCGCCATGTTTGGTGATGGCAACCAAGGCAACTTTATGACCACGAAGGCATGAAGGTACGGAGGGTTGGTTTTTTTCTCTTGGTAAAGTATGGTTCATTGATATGTCTCCATGAAATGAAATTTCGTTTATTCTGCTAATATTTTCTGCATTTTTCTCTGTAAATCACCAGGCCGATAGGGCTTTTGAATAAACCCTGCCAGCCCCTGACCAGTAAACTGATTGGTAGCTTCCTGTTCACTATAACCCGAAGAAAGAACGACCTTTACGTCGGGATTGATACGCTGAAGTTCGGTAAAACAGGTTTTGCCATCCATGCGCGGCATGGTCATATCCAATAGCACCGCCGCCACGTTATGTTGATGTTCTCGATAGACACGTATGCCATCTTCGCCATCCTTTGCGGTCAACGTTTCAAAGCCGATGTGCTCCAGTATCATGGCGGCTGTTTCACAGATAAGATGCTCATCGTCAATAATGAGTATCGTGCCTAAATTTCCACTTAAATCAGTGGATTCAGTGGGTTCTGTGATGGATTCGATTTGTTGCTTAGATACAGGTAATAACACTGTGAAGGTGCTGCCTTTGCCTTTTTCTGAATCGATTTTGATTGCCCCTTGATGACCATGCACGATGCCGAGAACAGCACTCATGCCCAGTCCATGACCTGTAAATTTAGTGGTAAAGAAGGGTTCGAAAAGTTTTTCTTGTGTCGCTTTGTCCATGCCACACCCCGTATCGCTGACTTCGAGATAGACATAAGATCCTTCAGAAATCTGATCATCCAGTGATGTGCGAGTCAGATACGCTTTGTCTGCCTGAATCACGCCAGTAGCGATAGAGATGATGCCGCTTTGATCGCCAATGGCATCAGAGGCATTGATGACCAAGTTCATAATCACCTGTTGCATTTGGGTTACATCTGTATCCACAGCGGGAAGATGTTTTCCGAAGTGGTATTCTATGATGACACCTTTGGCGATGGATACCTCTAGCAATTGGGTAATCTCTTCGACCATTGTGGAGAGGTTAATTGCCTTGACAACAAACTTCCCTTTGCCCGAATAGGCTAACATCTGCTTACATAAATCGGCAGCTCTTTCGCTGGATATCACGATGTTGTTAAGGTATTGCTGCATATTCTGCGGTTTTTTAAGCAGATTGCGTTCGGCAAGCGCTGCGTTACCTAGAATAGCGGTGAGAATATTGTTGAAATCATGGGCGATGCCGCCCGCCAGTACGCCTAAACTTTCCAACCTTTCACCGTGTTCAATTCTGCTCTGCACCTTTCGTTCGGTTGTGATGTCATGATCGACACAGACATGCCAACCGACCTTGTGATGCACCAGCACGGGCGAGACAATACGTCGAAACTTTCGCTCACCATTCTTTTCGTTCTTGAGGACAATCTCCCCTTCCCACGGTTGTCCTGCATTCATCGCGCTAACAATTTTTTGATAAAGGACATCATCCTTTTTTCCACCGCGTAGATGAGCTGCCAAGCTGCCGCAAATAGATTGCAATGGCATATTATAGACCTGTTCACATTGCGGATTGGCATAGACAATCACACCCTCATTATTGGTGATAAATACGGCATCTGAAATCTGTTCAATGGCTATTTCCAGTCGTCGCATGGTTGTCTGTGATGCCTCTTTTTCAATGATTTGCCCTAAAATATTGACGGTTGTATCCAGAAAGGTCTGCTCGGATGACGATAAATCGTAAGCAACGGATGGTAAATATAAATGAAGTACACCTAATGCAGCGTTATCTGCCGATAGCGGCATGATATAATGAGCTTGTTTATCCTCTCCCGACAACGAACATGTATGCTGATAATCCACATGTTGGCTTATCACGGATTGACCACTCAATGCCGCCTTGCCGCAGAGACATTCACCCAAGGGTAACGTGGCGCACCTCTCGGCAATATCCCCCATATTGCTGCTTGCAGTCATCACCAGATGTTTATTTTCGATAAGAAATATCGCGCCGCGCGCTTCCATGCCCAACCACGGCTGAGTCAACACACATTCAAGCGCTCGCTGTAAACGATCAGCCAAGGCATCCTCAGCAATGGTTAGCAATGTATTCACGCTTTGCTGCATCTGATTGTCGGACAAGATTCGGCGGGCATTGTGATAATTCATCCATGCCAAGTATGCGAAACCCGTAATCAGCAACACAATCAGTACCAGCAACCATGTTGTCTTCTGTCGATAGCTTGCAAAGCGCTCACTATCCCTCTGATAGAATACTTGCGACAGAATATTGAGATTTTCTGGCGTACCGCAATGGGTCGCTATATCAATGGCATTTCTACTGCTTTCAAGTTCCTTGATCAGGATATGCGCATGTTTCGCCAGTACAGGGAAACCTAATGTTTGGATGGCTGAAATTTCCTGCTGTAATTCAGCCTTTTTCGCCATATCAGGTATGGTGACCCAGCGCATCAAACTCAAACTTATATCGCGTAGCAGAGGGGCATGGTCGGGATGTTCCGCAGCTAACTGTTTCGCTAGTTCAGGCAAAGAGCGTTCGGAATTGATTAAAATACTAATACTGGATTTGAAACGATTGATGGCTTTATGCTGGATATTCAAAGAGCCTTTTAATGCAGCTAACTCATCGGATACATCATCGGTCGCCAGTTCTGAGGATAAACGGTGAAACAGGGTCCATTGAAGAGCTGCCTGCTCGGTTAGCTCATCATCACTCAACAGCATATGATTATAGATTTCCAGCATATCCTGTTCAGTTTGCGTATCCGCAGCTTTTATTTGCTGAATCAGCAAATGTACACGGAGTATTTTATCCTGATCAAAGCCACGCACGTTGATATATTGCAGGGCAGTGATGATGCCCAACACTAGCAGCACCAGTAGCGATAATAATTGTCCACGCTTACTCATGAATGCTCTCCCTTCTTGTTCGCTGGATGCTTGCACCTAATAACCTTCCTTATGTTCATCGCTTTACGGCAAAAGCTTCTGTTTGCAGCCACGCATCACGTCACCCCGTTGCCGATTCCGATTGCGCACCAACATCAAAGAGAGGTAATTAACCTTTTCACCTTTTAGCGAAGCCACGTCAGCAATAATTCGCTCTTCAGGTGCGCCTGCTTTTTCCACAAACACCACATCATCCAATAAATCATGGCTTGCCAACCAATCAATCAAACTATCCAACAAGGGTTTGACTTTCAGTAAGACCAAGGTATCAAAATGGGGCAAAAGCTGATCCAGCTCTTGTAAACCATAACCTGCTGGCACAATAGCGACAGTATCATCCGTTTCAGCCAGTGGAAATGATGTACTTGCCGCTGCCGCATTAAATGATGGTACACCAGCAATGATTTCGACATCAATGGTCGTATCCAAATGTTGCACATAACGCGCAAGGTAGGTGAAGGTAGAGAAGGTCGAAGCATCACCTTCCACCAAAAAGGCAACATCACGACCTGCTTGCAATACAGGTATGATTTTTGCCGCTGCTCTCGCCCATGCTCGCGCCAAAACGTCTGCATCATGGGTCATGGGAAAGATTAATTCCAAGGCATCATTCGGCATTGCTAAACCTGTACGCTCGGCAATGCCCAAGGCATGACTTCGCCCCCCTTTTCGACGAACGGGATAACACCACAAAGCATCCGATTGCATGACTTCCCATGCTCTGCGTGTAATCAGTCCAGCATCCCCCGGACCTAATGATGCGGCAATAAGTTTCCCTTTCATGCTTTCTCCATCGAAACAATCCATACAGGATTTTCTGCTGCCATACGATTCATGTGTAAGATGGGTTGGCTGCGTGAAACCTGCATTTGTGTGACTTGCCATGAGACACCCAAGCTTTTCAGCGTTGACACGGCAGTCGCAAGATTTTCTAAGGTCACAAAGTTCATCACCAAATGCCCACCATCTTGAAGACGTGACACAATCAATTGAATCAAGCTATCCAGTTCACCACCAGAGCCGCCGACAAACACGGCATCAGGATTTTGCCATGTTTCCATGCCTTCAGGGGCTTTTGCATGGATTAAGGAATAATGATGAATGTTCATGTTTTTTTGATTGCTTTTTGCAATCTCGAAATCACCGATGTTTTTTTCAACCGCATAGACCCAACCATTTGGGCAAAGGCGTGCTGCTTCCAAACCTACGGAACCCGAACCTGCACCAATATCCCAAACAATACTGTTGCGTTTAAGTTGCATCATCGCCAGTGAAACAGCCCGTACTTCACGTTTGGTAATCAAGCCTTTTTCAGGCTTGCGTTGATGAAAAGTGGCATCTTTCAAACCAAATAAGGTTGGTTTTTCAATGGCTTCTTTGCGCTCCAAGATGACCATATTTATATCGGCAAAAGCTTGCTCTGCCAATTCGGATATCGGTACATCAGCCACGATGCGTTCATCATCTTGCAATAAGTTTTCAGCCACCACCATGTCAAACGCATCATCCATTTGTTCGGCAATCAACATGCGGGCGATGCGGGCTGGATTATTTTCAGGGCTGGTAAAGGTGATGATTTTTTGATGTTGAACACATGCTTTAAACAAGGGGTAAAGCCCGTGTTGTTGGCTCTTATTGGCTTCCCATTCGCCTGCATCTTTGCTATGAATCGAACAAATAAACGCATCTTGCCAACTCATTCCCACCCGCGCACATGCCCATTGAAGTGCGGATATGTTGGGGCGAATATCCAAGCTGCTTAAACCAAGTTTTTTCTTCAAATAATTGGCAATACCATGACAAAGCGGGTCTCCCGTTGCCAATACCACCACATGTTTACCTGCTTCAAGCCCATCGCTTATCCATGTTGGCACATCTTGAAGATGCCCTGTTAAGTTTAACGTTTCGGCATCGTGTTTGAATACATCTGCCAGCAATGCAAGCACACGAGAGCCACCCACCACCACATCGGCGCGTTGAAGAATATCCCGATATTCCGCCGTTAAACCTGCCTCGCCATTGTCCAATACGCCAAGGATGATGGCTTGATGTTCAGCGCAGGAGCGCAGAAGCCCAGTAGACTCTTTTTTTAGCATCTTTTTTCTCCGTATGTTGGTTGTTTTTATGGAAATATTACTCTGGAAGTGCGGCTTTAGCCGCGCCGAATGACATATCAAGGCACGGCTAAAGCCGTGCTCCCAAGCATGCTGAATAAGCTCTTTCCATGCGCTTGAGAATCCATCTTGTTGATACGAACGATGACAGTTTTGAAGGATTCAGCAAAGAAACATTGAAAAATATTATCGTAGTTTAAACATGTAACTGATGTTACGCATACCATAATCTTTCAATCGGATTTCAGGAATGAACGTTGCTGTGTGTTCATGACTCTGGGAGTGCGGCTTTAGCAGCGCTGAATAAAGTATTAGGGCGTGGTTAAAGTCAGACTTCCTAAGCATGGAATGACGTTTTTTTTCGCCAGAGTGCGTAACATCAGCATGTAACTATCCGTCATGCCCGAATGGTTTTATCGGACATCTAAGGTTTGAAACAAAAGACCCTCGACACAAACACTCGAGGGTGACGGCGATTGAACCACTATTAGCCATCGCTTCCATTCGTCAACGATAGTTATCTTGCTGCTTAAATGGGTATAAAACTTCGTGTTCGACATAGCTCAAGCAGGCTTTTAGCATAGGGCGTTCTATGAAGCAGCAATCAACTACCTCCCTCGATACCCTTTTTATTAAAACGTATGGCTGTCAGATGAATGAATATGATTCATCTCGCATGGCTGATTTAATGAAAGAAGCCTATGGCTTACGCCTTGTGGCGAAACCCGAAGATGCAGATGTCATTCTTATGAACACCTGTTCCATTCGTGAAAAAGCCGAAGATAAAGTTTATTCTGAACTTGGGCGTTACCGTAAAATTAAAGATAAACGCCCCGACCTTATTATTGGTGTCGGTGGCTGTGTGGGTCAGCAAGAGGGGAAACGGATTCAACAACGTGCGCCTTATGTTGATGCCGTGTTTGGCCCTCAAACTTATCATAAATTACCCGAAATGATTGCCACGATTCGCCGTGATCGAGTGCGTGTCTCTGAAACAGACATGCCTGAAATCGAAAAATTTGATCACCTTCCTACACCCAAAAGCAATGGTTTTTCTGGCTTTGTGACCATCATGGAAGGCTGTGATAAATTTTGTACGTTTTGTGTTGTGCCGTACACACGCGGTGCGGAAATTTCTCGACCTGTATCCGATATTTTGCATGAATGTCAGCAATTACTGGATGAAGGCGTGATTGAAATCAGTCTTTTGGGGCAAAATGTGAATGGCTATCGCGGCGAAGGTGAAGATGGTGACGAATGGGATTTCACCATGTTGCTTTATGCGGTAGGTAAGCTTGAAGGTTTGAAACGTTTGCGTTTTAGTACCTCCCATCCGATGGAAATGACCGATGAATTGGTAGTGGCTTTTGCCGATATTCCTGTGTTGATGCCTTATTTACATTTACCTGTGCAATCAGGTTCGGATGCCATGTTAAAAGCCATGCACCGTGGGCATGTTCGCGATGATTATTTTCCCATGATTGATGATTTACGCAAACATTGTCCTGATATTTCCCTTTCATCTGATTTTATTGTTGGTTTCCCTGGTGAAACGGATGAAGATTTTGAACAAACGCTCGATTTGGTACGCCGTGTTGATTATGACTTTGCTTACTGTTTTAAATATTCTCCTCGCCCCGGTACACCTGCATCGAAATCAGACGATAATGTGGCTGAAGATGTCAAAGATGTTCGTTTGCAACAACTTCTTGAACTCACCCGTGAACAAACGCGCCACCACATGCAGCAACAAATTGGCAAAACTGTGCAGGTTTTGGTGGAGCGTGAAAGCCGCACGGATGGTGACATGCAAGGGCGGTCGTCGGATTATCGTATTGTTCATTTTGAAGGTCAGACACGTCAAATAGGACAAATCATGCCCGTACGCATCACCCAAGCTTATGGTCAATCACTGCGTGGGGAGTTGATTCTTGCCTAATTCTGGAGTGTATCACCGCTATAATCTGAACCTTCCTGAATTATCCGCAGATACCTTGATGCGTCTTTCTGGCCCAAATCAACACCATATTTATCGTATCGAAGATGCTTTGAATATTGATATTATGGGGCATCCCGGAACATGGCAAATTGAAGGTCGGCAAGCAGAAATTGGCGCACAAGCTTTGCGTGATTTGGCATCATTGGCGTGTACCATGTCACCCAGTAAAGCCGATGTAGAACAAATTTTACGCACACTCCGTTATAAAAAAGACAACAAAGAAATCATCAGTCAAAAAAATATTATTCTCAAAGCAGGGCGGCGCAATGTACAAGGGAAAACCCCCAATCAATGCGCTTATCTTCGTCAAATACAAGAAAACACCCTGACCCTTGCTGTTGGCCCTGCAGGTTGTGGTAAAACCTATTTGGCAGTGGCGGCAGCGGTGGTGGCACTCACTACCGAACAAGTGGAACGGATTATTTTAACTCGACCTGCCGTGGAAGCGGGTGAAAAATTGGGTTTTTTACCGGGTGATTTGCAGCAAAAAGTAGACCCTTATTTGCGTCCATTATTTGATGCCTTGAGCGATATGTTGGGACTTGAAAAAATGAATACCTTGATGGAACAAAATCGTATTGAAATTGCACCCTTAGCTTACATGCGTGGGCGCACACTCAATGATGCGTTTGTCATTCTGGATGAATCTCAAAATACCACCCAATCGCAAATGAAAATGTTTCTCACCCGCTTGGGTTTTTCATCAAAAATGGTGGTAACAGGTGATATTACGCAAGTGGATTTACCCAATCCCAAACAAAGCGGTTTATTGCAGGCTTTGCATGTCTTAAAAGACATCAAGGATATTGGTATTTCTCATTTAAGCTCACAGGATGTGGTTCGCCATCAATTGGTTGAAAGTATCGTCAATGCGTATGAGTCACATGAATGATTGAGCTTATCATTGATGATGATTTGGATGAAGCAATACAAAGTAATATCGTTGGCATCCAACGGATACAAGAAGCTTTTGATGCCACCTTTCAATGCTTGAACATGAAACCTGTGAACATCATCGTTTGCATTCGTTTTGCTGGCAATGATGCCGTACAAACACTCAATGCTCAGTGGCGTAATAAAGATAAAGTCACTGATGTGCTTTCTTTTCCCATGCAAGAAGCGAATGCACTGAATTTGGCAGAACCCTTGGGTGATATGATTTTGGCATTGCCTTTTGTCTTACAAGAAGCCAATGATTTACAACGTGATGCAGCTGCCCATCAACTTCATTTGATGATTCATAGTTTATTGCATTTGTTGGGTTACGATCATATTGAAGACGATGATGCGTATATCATGCAAGGCTTGGAATGTCGTATCATGAAAACATTAAAGCTGCATTCGCCTTATCCAGATGTCATGGTTTAATCATGTTTGCCAATTTAACACAACATATTCGGACACGCCTGCTAACATTATTGCGACCAGGTAAAACCCATCAAGAATTATTAACGGTGATTGAACGTTCCGAAGCCATTTTATCAGATGAGCAACGGCGTATGTTTGAAGCCATGATTGATTTCCAAGAAACACGCGTGCGTGAAATTATGGTTCCACGCTCTGATATGTATGTCATTGATGAGACATGCAGCATGCAAGAAGCCGCAGCATTGATGGTTGCATCGAATGTGTTGCGCTTGCCTGTGATGAAGGGTGATAAGGATCATATGGTCGGTGTCATCCATAGCAAAGCCTTGTTTGCAGCGTGTATTCAAGATGAACCCATCGAATTAGCCGATTTGATACAACCTCACCTTAGCGTCCCTGAACTTTCTCATATCGCCCCCTTATTGATTGAAATGCGCGAAAAGAAACAGCATCTTGCCATTGTTTTGGATGAATTTGGTGGCACAACAGGCTTGGTCACGTTTACAGATTTACTAGAAGAAATCATGGGTTCGATAGATGAGAGCAATCATTTAGAACGTCCTGAATATGTGTTCCATGATGATGGCTCGGTGGAAGTATCCGCTCGCATGCATGTGGAAGATTTAGAAGAAACCATCAAAACCACGCTGCCCAAAGGTGATTACGATACCTTAGGTGGACTCATTCTTAATGAATTGGGACGTATTCCGTATCAAGGTGAACAGTTATGCGTCGCAGGTTTGGATATTCACATTCAAGAGGCTGATCCACGCCGTATTGTGCGTGTACTTATCAAACCTAATCACTGATGTTGCCTTCTCCATCACCCAATACAATTAATCCGTCATTCCCGAAATCTTTTATCGGGAATCTATGTGTTTCAAAAGACCCTCGATACAAGCACTCGAGGGTGACGTACACATGATGTTTTCTTCATCGCTGATACGTGTGTTCGCAGGTTTTTTATGCGGTATTGCGATGCCCTTTGCTTTTGCGCCCTACCATTGGCTGGGTTTAGGCATGCTCTCTCTGACAGGCTTATGTTTACTGATTCAACAACAACACCCTGTACTTACTGCGTATGCCTTTGGCATGGGTTGGTTTGGTGTGGGTGCTTGGTGGCTTGCGCCTACGGTACATCAATATGGCGGACTATCTTGGTGGCTTGCAAGTCTCGTTGTTGTGCTTATGGGTCTTATTTTAGCCTGTTTTCCTGCATTATGGGTATGGATATGTCGAAAACTGGCAGCTTGGAGTCAGCTTCCGTACGCCTTACTCATCTTATTGCCATCGACCATCATCATCATGGAATGGTTGCGTGGGCATCTGTTCACGGGTCTGCCTTGGACAGCACTTGGTAATCTCTTACTCGATACACCTGCGGTGGGTTGGTTATCGGTATTGGGTGTCTATGGCGGTGCCTTATTGCCTGTTTGGTTGGCGGTTAGCTTGGCTTTTTTGTGGCAAAAAAATCAACGCCGTTACGCTTGTATCAGTCTTGTTTTATTATTCGCCGTGATTGCACTTACACCTTCCATACCCATGCCCACAAGCGAGATTAAAAAAGTAGCCTTGATTCAACCGAATATTCCGCAGAATCAACGCTGGAATAGTGATGTGCTTGCCAACACCCTCAACACCTTGACCCAACTTTCTGCCGATGCAGCACCGCGTGTCGATTTGATTGTATGGCCCGAGGCGGCAGTACCCTTTTATTTAAGTCGTTTACCAACATGGCATACATGGCTCACGCAACAGATGCAGCCATGGCAAACGCCTGTCTTGTTTGGTGGGCTTAAATATTTTCCGAAACAAGATATATCCCAAAACGGTTTGTATTTATTTGAACGCAATGACATGCCCGAAGCTTTTGTGGGCAAACATCATTTGGTGCCTTTTGGCGAATATATTCCCAGTTGGCTGCCTTGGCTGCGTAAAATTGGCGTGGATATTGGTGATTTTTCACCTGCAACAGATATCGGTGTACTGCATGATGCTCACACTTATTATGGTAGTTTGATTTGTTATGAATCGCTGTTTCCTGAAGAAGCCAGAGAGCGTGTTCAACAGGGCGCAGAAGTGCTGATTGTGGTCACCAACGATGCTTGGTATGGAAAAAGTCCAGCCGCTTGGCAACATTTTCAAGCTTCGCGCGTACGCGCGGTGGAAGAAGGTCGTTATGTGTTACGCGCCGCCAATACAGGTATCACAGCGATTATTGCCCCCGATGGACATGTCACTCAAAGCACCGATTGGTGGCAAACGAGTACATTGATAGGAGACTATCAACTGGCTAAGGTGAAAACTTTGTATCAACAATGGGGTGATATGATCGCCATTTTATGTGCAAGTTTGGGCATGATGGGCTGGCTGGGCTTAAGTTTAATCACAAGGAAACAGACACGATGAAATCAGTCACAGTTTGGGGCGCAGGCTCTTGGGGAACAGCATTGGCGATGTCACTTGCCAAAAAAGGGCGAGCTGTCACATTGATAACACGCGATCAAGCGTGCGCTGAAACGATGCAACAAATGCGTGAAAACACACATTATTTACCCGAGCGTCGTTTTCCTGATTCATTGACTGTGACACATGCGATTGAACCATCGATTGCATCCGCACAAGCCCTTGTTTTGGCATTGCCTTGTGCAGTCTGTGCCGATATTTTACCTCAGTTATCAGGCATTCAAAAACCTGTGATTGCTGCCTGTAAAGGGCTTAATCCTGATACACTTGAACGCATGGATGAAGTCATGCTCAAGCATGTGGGAAAAGATTTTAGTGCCTTGTTATCAGGTCCCTCTTTTGCCGTAGAAGTGGCGCAAGGTATGCCCACAGCGATTACCATGGCTGCAAAAAACCATGCCCTTGCCCAACATGCCGCGTCTTTTTTTGATGACCCAGCATTTCGTATTTACACCAGTGATGACATGGTGGGTGTGGCGATGGGCGGAGCCTTGAAAAACATCATTGCTATTGCTTCGGGAGTCGCCGAAGGCTTGGGTTTGGGGCATAACACGGCTGCGGCATTGATTACGCGTGGTATCGTTGAAATAACACGCTTAGCTGTCGCATGTGGTGGAAAATCAGAAACGCTGAATGGTTTATCAGGTTTAGGGGATTTGGTCTTAACCTGCACGGGTGATTTATCACGCAATCGAAAAATGGGGCAAGCTCTCGCATCGGGCATGGATGTTGCGCAAGCTCGCGCCCATGTTGGGCAAGTTGTGGAAGGTGAGCGTTCAGCCTTGGCCGCTTGTCGTTTATCCAAGAAAATGAATATTGATATGCCGATTACCGAATCGGTTCAAGGCTTGCTTTCAGGTCAATTATCCGCCCAAGAAGCGGTGCAACAATTATTGATGCGCCCACAAAAACACGAGGCATAAAGCATGGGCGATTCGGATGAGGATTTGTTTGCACAGGCCATGAAAGGTGTGCGCCCACAAAAAATAGATGACTCACTCAAAATAAACACCACGCCGCCTGCACCCAAAGTCTATGAGTTGTCGATTCAGACACCCAAAAAGAACAGGCAGATGAAACATATGTCCAGCCCCCAAGAGGATGGCGATTGGATGTTGCGAAGCAATGGTATTGCGGATGATGTGTTGAAAAAACTAGGGATGGGTCGTCCTGCTGTGGATCGCTGTATTGATTTACATGGTATGACGCGCGATGATGGCTTAATCAACTTGGAAGAAGCGTGTCATGATATGATTGCTGATAAACAGCGCGTGTTGCGGGTGATTCATGGGCGTGGTTTGCACTCACCCGATGGTCGCTCTGTGATGAAACACGCGGTGTATGATGCCTTGCGCTGTAGTGCTTTATCAGGCTATGTTCTGGCTGTGATTCCCTGCCCAAAAAGCCGAGGTGGTGCGTGTTTAATTTTATTAAGGCGAGCTAAAAATGAGCGTTATAGTCACTGATATTACGGACTTTGATGAAAAAATGCGTCATCTGATGCTTAAAGTCATTATATTTTGGGAGTAAGGCTTTAGCCGCACTTTCAGAGTGATGAACACATCGCAACGTTATCTTCGAAATCTTTTATCGGGGATTTATAAAAAAACAGGGATTATTTATAATCTTTATCGTCACCCTCGAGTGCTTGTATCGAGGGTCTTTTGTTTCAAACGGTCGATACCCGATAAACGATTTCGGGCATGACGATATTTTTATGTTAACCGATAGATTTACCCATGAAAAACCTTCAAGACATTTAATTTTCGTCTGGAAGTTCCACCACAATCACAGAAACTTTTGCACGAAACACAGGATTGGAATTGGCAATTTCAACCAGTAAATCATCGTTACCTGCCTGGTTTTTAAAGACTGCATGAAATTCATGATCGCCCATAGCATAGCTGCGTGTTTTTAGTAACGGCGTTTCTTTTTCACCTTTCACACGGCGCACATCAAAGGTTAGAGGGCCAATAGAATCGGACACTAAGCTCACTTGATAGTGACCCGAACGATCAGGCATATCAAAAAATTCACGCAAATTTTGATAGGGTGCAACGTTGACATCACGAAAATAAAGATAGTCTTTTTGTTCTTCTGCATGAACCGTAAAGCTTAAAAAGAAAGCTAAAAGACAGCAAAAAGTCCTCATGAATCCTCATGAATTTCAATATCGTATTTATCGCACAAATAACGCATTTTATCTTTGGCACGATCCCCAAAACCCAACCATCGCCCTGCTTTTGTTTTGATATTGTGATGGCGTTGAAGGGCGGTTAATAATAAACGGCGTTCAAAATTAGCGATCTCTTTTTCGGCTCGAATCTTTTCTTCAGGTAAACTTTGTAACCAAGCGTCAAAAGGATCGACCGAGGCTTGAAGTAAATTCGCATTGAGCAATGTAGGTAATTCTTCAATCCTGTTTGAGGTACACAATACAACAGCACGTTCAATCACATTTTCTAATTCTCGCACATTACCCTGCCAAGAATAGTCACGCATTTGTTGTAAGACATGGTCACTGATGGATTCAATATTTTTGCCACATAACGCAGATTTTTGTAATAAAATATGATCCACCAAGAGGGGTAAATCATCGATATGATCACTTAAAGAAGGTACATTTATTTCCACCACATGAATGCGGTAATAAAGATCATCGCGGAAATCGCCTTGTTGAATCAGGCTTTCCAAATCCATTTTACTCGAACAAATCAAACGCACGTCCGATGTAATCATGGAATCCCCACCAAGCCGTGAAAATTCGCCATGTTCTAACACGCGTAGCAACTTGGCTTGCACTGATAATGGCATACCTGCTACTTCATCCAAAAACAAGGTGCCGCCATTGGCACGTTCAAACCAGCCTAGTTTACGCTCGCCTGCACCTGAAAAAGCAAATTTTTCATGACCAAACAATTCGGATTCAAGGTGTTCCACACTCATCGCTGCACAGTTAATGGCAATAAAGGGGCGTTTCGAACGCTGACTTTGTTCATGTAAACAACGGGCGACCAATTCTTTTCCGACACCTGTCTCACCACGAATCAACACGCTCGAAGGTGTTGGAGCGACTTGAGCAATCAAGTCACATAATCGCCGAATTTCTGGGGTTTCACCCAAAATATGATGTCCCATACGGGTATCTAAAGCATGTTGCAACTGTGCTTCACGCAAAGCCTGCTGACGCGCTTGCATGGCTTGGTCAACCGTCACTTTGACATCATCAGGGTTGAAGGGTTTACCGAAAAAACCCAAGGCACCATCGGCTTGCGCACGCAAGGCTAATTCATGCTGATCATGCCCTGTAATCACCACCACAGGCGTATCGGGATTTTCTTGTTTGAGCTGACAAAGATATGCCAAGCCAATTTCAGGATTATCGGGTTCAGGTGGTAAAGCTAAATCAAGAATCACTAAATCCACACGATGTTTAGCCAGGCAATCTTCTGCGAGACTGGGATCACCTGCTTCCAACACTTGATAATCATTTTTTAGCAGTAACTTTAGATTCAAACGGTTAATGTCATTGTCATCAATGACTAAAATACTTTGCATCTTCATGGTAGACTGACCTCGTGTTCTTGATACTCAAAACAGGGTAAAACAACCCAAAAAGTGGAACCTTTACCGATTCCCTCACTACTGGCAAAAAGCTGACCATCATGCGCTTCAATAATCCGCTGACTTAAATATAAACCAATACCGAGTCCATCTTCTTTGCTGGTTGAAAACAAACAAAACAAGCGTTTTTTGATAAAATCATCACTCATACCATTGCCTTCATCACACACCGAAAGCATGATATTTTTTTCATCTTGTTGGGCACGAATCTGTAAGACACCCTGTTTGTTCATGGCTTGTGTAGCATTATCAAACAGATTTTCAAAGACACCCTGCAATAATACAGCATCCCCTTTAATGGCTGGCAACGGGGGTAAATCACAATCAAGATGAATTAACTCTGGCCATAATCGTTCATCTATTTGTTGTTTTAAAAGGGCTGTCAAATCACATGGTTTAAACTTGGGGTGAATCGGAGCATTGGGATCTGACATGCGCAACATGATTGTTTCCATGCGTCCAACGACTTTGCGAATCGAACCGACCAAGATTTTTAAGTCATCTTCTTCCAGCTTTCCTGATTCCATATGATGCGCTAAGAATGCCAAATCATGCAGACGATTTTTAATATCGTGGGAATGAAGTTGCCCTGTCACACGACTAATAGAATCCAAACGAACATGTTGGGACTGTTGATATGAAAGCCGTGTATGTTCCAAGCTTATGGCAGCAAAATTCGCCAAACTTTTCAAGCTTCTTCGCTCATCTTGATCGGTTGGCCATCCATCCGTGCGTGAACCAAGATGTAACCATGCCATACCTTGTTGCCATTGAATGGGTAAAATTAATTCATAAAAAGAACCGCTTTGACCATGTAAGGGTGGAACAGGTGAGCCTTTCGGATAACAAAAAAGCCGCCCTGTTCCATCATCATTTCGCTCATCTAAAACAATGTTTGAACGATGGCAAATAGTGGCAATACGTTCCAATAGTGCCATTTCCACATGTTCTTGAGGTAAGGATGCTAAATCACCAACGCCCAAGGCTTGAATCGCATGCAAGGTATCCAATTGCTGACGAAACAGAATGTGATCCATCAGGTTTTGTAAAAATTGCACCACAGGCAAAAAGAACCAAGCCGTTGAAATGGCTGCGATGACCATCGCCCACATCGAAACAGACACGCCTGTCATCGCATAAACAGCCGATTCTGCCAACATTAAAACCGCTAAAAACAACCAAAGCGCAACAACACTGGCTAAAAAATAAGCAAAGGAATGCACCAATCGCCGCAATGAAAAAATCAAACGGCGATGAAAAGGTAAATTCTTTACAGCAAAAATCATAGTGATGAGTTAAGCGAGTACGAGTTTTTCCTCAGTGGATTGGAAGGCTCGCATGGTAGCTGTAAGACGTTTGGTATCATCTGCATGAAGTGAGGTGAGTGGTAAACGTAAAGTGCCATTCATCCAGCCCAACAGCGCACACGCAGCTTTCACAGGAATAGGGTTGCTTTGAATAAACATGGCATCACTCAAGTCTTGCAACGAAAAATGAGCTTTCTTAGCGGCTGTAAAATCGTTTGCTTGCATGGATGTGGTTAATTTTTTCATGGTTTTCGGTGCAACATTGGAAACCACAGAAATCACACCTGAACCGCCTAAAAACAAAAAAGGAAGTGTGGTGGCATCATCACCCGAATAAAATTCAAAGCTATCAGGGCATTGCATCATCGTGCGTGTTAAATGCGCTAAATCGGATGTGGCATCTTTGATACCTACAATATGCGGATGTTTTGCCAAACGCGCGGTGGTTTCAGGCTCAATATTGGAATGCGTGCGCCCTGGAACATTGTATAAAATTTGTGGTAAATGAACCGCATCTGCCACCGCTTTATAATGTTGATAAATGCCTTCTTGCATGGGTTTATTGTAATAAGGTGAAATCAATAAGGCTGCATCTGCGCCCAAGGATTTGGCAGCTTGGGTCAATGCAATCGATTCGGCGGTGTTATTGCTGCCTGTACCTGCAATCACAGGAACACGTCCATGAACATGTTGAACCGTCATATCAATCAAACGCTTATGTTCATCAAAACTTAGTGTGGCGGCTTCACCTGTCGTTCCTGCAGGAATAAACGCATCAATGCCCGCTTCCATCTGACGATCCAAGTGGGCGCAATATGCATCTTCATCGACCACCCATTGATGGTCATTATTTTCTTTGAATGGCGTCACCAACGCCGTCATCGTACCTTGAAACATATAAAATCCTTAGGGCTTCGGAAATAAATAATCATCCCATTCTGTTGGTCTAAAAGCTCGCCTTCTGCGTTGCAGCATCAGTCCCTATTGAAAGTATTAGGTCTATCGCGCCCTTTCAGGGCTTGCTTATGCGCCAAATACTGCGCCTTGAATCCGAACTCTCATCCTTCACATAACTGGAACAATTATTTATTTCCGCAGCCCTTATGCGTGATTAAATTTAAAACATAGAAATTAAATGAACGGATGTTACACGCTTTCATAAAAAAGAAGCGTCATCCCCGAAATCTTTTATCGGGGATCTTTGAAAAAAATAAATATTCTCTATAGTCATTCAAGTCTGAACACTTCATGAGCTTCATCGTCACCCTCGAATGCTGGTGTCGAGGGTCTTTTCTTCCAATTGTTTCAAACATTAGATGCCCGATAAAAGAACTCGGGCATGACGGTATGCATAGAATCAGTTCAATTAAATATCAACACTGTGATACACTTTTTGTACATCATCACAGTCATTCAGTGCTTCCAATAAAGCTTCAAATAGTACCACATCATCGCCTGTTAATTCGGTTAGATTTTGTGGTTCATACGATATCTCATCCATTTCAAACGTAATATCAGGAAAAGCTTCGATTAAGGCAGTTTTCACATGGTTGAATTCAGTATGTGGCGCAAATACGGTGATCATGCCATCAAGATATTCAATATCGCTCACATCAATATCTACCATCATCAACGCTTCTAAAACAACATCTTCATCATCACCTTTAAAGGCAAATACAGCTTGATGATCAAACATATGTGCGACAGCACCCGGTCCTGCCAATTTAGAACCATTTTTATTGAAGCATTGACGAACATCTTTGAATGTACGGTTATGATTGTCTGTCAAACAGTCAACAATCACCATGCAATTGTTAGGGCCAAAACCTTCATAACGTGCGGTAGAAAAATCTTCACCACCACCACCTTCGGCTTTATCCAAAGCATTTTTAATCACATGCGCAGGTACTTGGTCTTTTTTGGCTTTTTCAATCAAACGGCGAAGTGATAAATTACCATTAGGGTCAACACCACCACTTTTTGCACAAACATAAATTTCACGACCATATTTGGAGTAAACTTTTGTTTTAGCTCCTGCCGTTTTCGCCATATCTACTTTTTTATTTTGGTATGCTCTTCCCAAAAGGGACACTCCCTTACAGCGTAAAGATGTTCTATGAACCGATCACACTGCTTATTTAATGTTTTGATGAATGATGCGCATCCTAGCCCAAGATGAAAAATCTCGCACATGCTTTATCAGGTGAATTGTTAAATTTCGTAATCTACAACCGCGCGATCAATTGCCGCTGTTTGTACCAAGGGAATCACAGCTTGATGCTCGGGATGAATGCGATACGCCTCTAATGCTTCTCTGCTTTCCAAATCAGCCACCAAAACCATATGAAAGGCAGCATCATTGTTACTAAAATCAATGCCGACTTCAATCTTTAATAATCCTGGTATTTTGCCCATCAAACCATTTAACTTATCTCGGATAATGGCGCAATCGGCTTTATTTTTAAGCTTCCACATCACAATATGTTTCACCATAAGACAATCTCCGAGTTCAAAATTTATGAATCCCAAAGTTACATAAAGCCATAGGGATACCAAGTATTTTCACAGTTTACGCGTGATTAAGTCTTAATTCTGCTGTTTAACATGATTTGAACGTGTGGCTTTAGCCACACCCTGATACTTCATTCAGCGCGGCTAAAGCCGCACCCCCAGAGTGATGAACACACAGCAATGTCATCCAAAAATGTGAATATTATAAACTGATGTTACGCGCTCTGGTGAAAAAAAACCGTCATTCCATGCTTAGGAAGTGTGGCTTTAGCCACACCCTGATACTTCATTCAGCGCGGCTAAAGCCGCACCCCCAGAGTGATGAACACACAGCAACGTTCATCCCCGAAATCCGATGAAAAGATCATGGTATGCGTAACATCAGTTATAAGGGTGAGTCGTGATTCAAGAGCCAGATTAATATCATATTGGCTAAGAAAAGTATGATACTTAAACCACGCCAAAAGCCGAGAGGGTTGCGCTCAATCAAGGGTGCATGGGCTTTCATTAAAGATGGGTTAGGCTTCGATAAATCCCTTAAAAATTCAGAAAAAGTATCGTAACGATTGTTTGGATTGGGATTGACGGCTCTTTCTAACGCCCCATCCATCCAAATAGGTATATGAAGCTTGTATTTTCGGATGGAAATATAATCGTAATGTTTATGTTTTTTGGCTTCACTAAGTTTCCCATATGGGAAATGACCATGGGATAATATTTCGTAGAGAATGATGCCAAGTGAGTACATATCACTTTTAGGTGTACCCTCAAAGCCATCAAAGAGTTCTGGCGCAATATAATTGGCCGTTCCAGCAACAACTTTATCATGAACAGGGGTATAAATTTCTTTCAGACCTGCGACTTGTACGCAACCAAAATCAATAATTTTAATATCACCATGTGAATCAATACCTTCGCCAAAAATTGATAGGGTAGCCTCTTTGCCATAGCATGATTTTTTTCAAAAAAAATAACCAAACAAAAGAAGCTACCCATGAACGAAATAATGCGCACTCTACTGCCAATAGGCAATATTCTGGAT